>JABFSB010000407.1 GCA_013140875.1 Acidobacteriota bacterium | reverse complement strand
TCGATCAGCGGCTGGTCGGGACGCGGCGGGCAGACACGTAATCCATATGTGCTGGACCGCAATCCGTGCGGCTCGTCGTCGGGAACAGGTTCGGCCATTGCCGCAAACCTTGCCGCGATCGGCATCGGAACCGAGACTGACGGTTCGATCGTTTGTCCGTCTTCGATCTGCGGAATCGTTGGAATTAAACCGACGGTCGGCGTCGTCTCACGCAGCGGCATCATTCCTATATCGGCGTCGCAAGACACTGCGGGGCCAATGTGCCGGACCGTTGCGGATGCCGCCGTACTCCTTGATGTTTTGGACGCCTCGGACCCGAACGACAACGTGACGGCCAACGGCGGAAAACGGCGTGAGCGCGTCTCATACGCGACTTCGTTGATCAAAGATGGCCTTCGCGGTGCGCGGATCGGCGTTGCCCGTGACTATTGGGGCCAAAAGCCGGTCGTGGACGGCGTGATGAACGCGGCGCTCGAAGTTATGAAAAAGGCCGGGGCCGAGCTGATCGACGTGAAGTTTCCGAACATGAAGAAATTCGGCGACGCGGAGTTCCTCGTGCTTCAGTATGAGTTCAAGGACGGCCTTGAAAAATATCTCGCCGCACGTGGCTCGCGACATAAGACTTTGAACGATCTGATCAAGTTCAACAACGACAACGCCGCAAAAGAAATGCCGTATTTCAAACAAAGCCTGTTCGAGATGTGTGCGAAAAAAGGACCGCTGAGCGAGAAAGAATATCTTGACGCGTTGACGACTTCGCGGAAATATACGAGGGAAGAAGGCATCGACGAGGTCGTTGACAAGAATAAGCTGGACGCTATCGTCGGCCCGGCAAATGCGCCGACGTGGATGATCGACACCGTCAACGGCGACTGCGGCAGCGCGTATATCGGCACGTCGTCGCTTGCGGCCGCCGCCGGATATCCGAACATTACGGTGCCGGCCGGATTCGTTCACGATCTGCCGATCGGCATTTCTTTCTTCGGTAAGGCTTACACCGAACCCACGCTGATCAGACTGGCGTACTCGTTCGAACAAACCACAAAAGCTCGACGGGCGCCCAAGTTTTTGCCAACCGCCGTATAACCTATTCGTATCGCAGCGATTCGATCGGGTTCAGCCTGCTAGCTCGGATCGCAGGCATCACGCCTGCGACAAACGCGATCGCGCACACGAGAAGAATTACCAGCGTGATCGACAGTGGCTTGAACGCGAAAAGGCTGAAGCCTTCGAACGATTCGGCGTACGCGGCAACAAGTACTTTGTTCGCGATCAAGCCTGTCGCGATGCCGCCCAAAGTTCCAAGCACCGCACCCCAGAAACCTATTAAGACCGATTCGAGCGAGAATATCGCAAAGATCTTTCCGCGTCCCATTCCCAGTGCTTTTTGTAGTCCTATCTCTTTTGTTCGCTCGAGTACGGCGATGACCAGCGTGTTGATGATCCCAAAAGATGCTGCGAGCAATGCGACCAACGCGAACAAGTTCATGCCGGTCTTAAATATTCCGATCGCGTCATATGTCCGCTTGTCATTATCCGCTATCGTATCGGCTTCGAAGCCTTTAGCCGAAAGTTCTTCTTTGACCGCTGCTATCGCTGCGGCGTCGCTGGTCTCCATTTCGATTGTGAACGCGATAAATTGATCCGGCCCCGAGGCGGTCTTTTGCTCGGCGTGCAGTTTTCGCGCTGTTTCTGCTCCGACGAAAGAGCTGTAATTGGTCATGAAACCCTTTGTCGCCACACCGGCGATCTCGAGCGGAACGGTCTTCATCGTTCCGTCGGGCAGTTTGTAGCCGACGGTGACGGTCTTTCCCACTAAATTAACTATCTCAGGGTCGAGTTCTCGCGCAAGGCCGGACGGGATCACTATTTGGTTAGGGCCGCTCAACGGTTTGCCGGCATCGGTCTTTGCGGTAATGCCTTCGGAAAGCATCCCGATCTCGGCTTTGTAGCTTTTTTTGCCATCCATTGTGATGTACTCGGCTTTGAAGTTGTAACGCGGCGTCACGCCCTTCACACCTTTGAGTCCGCGGACGGCGGAATCGATCTGTGATTGCGTCAGGAGCATCGAATTTGGGTCGAAATCCAACTCGCTTTCGTCGCCGGACGATTCCTTGTATTCCTGTGGCGCTCCTGCCCGCGGGCCGCCAGCCGGCCGCTCTACCTTTTTTCGGACAATGATGGCTCGGTCGCCTTCGATGTTTTTCACCTGGCTCTCGACGTAATCGCGCATGCCGTCGCCAAGGCCGTTCGTCATCGTCAGCGTGAACGACCCGACAAAAATGGCCATCACTGTGAGGAATGTTCGAAGCTTGTTGCGGAACAGGTTCCGATTGGATGTGCGGATTAGGTCCCAGGTCTTCATGATGCGGCCTCCGTTGCCTTATCTGAAATTATCTGTCCGTCCTTCATCTCGATAATGCGCGAACATTTGTTTGCAAGGTCCTCATCGTGCGTGACAACGACCAGTGTAATGCCTTTTTCACGGTTCATTTGAAAGAGCATGTCCTCGACGGCGGTACCGGTTGTGGAATCGAGGTTTCCAGTCGGTTCGTCGGCAAAGATCACCTGAGGTTTGCCGATAAGCGCTCGGGCGATGCATACGCGCTGTTTCTCGCCGCCGGAGAGGTCTTTGGCTTTCTTGAAGGACTTGTCACTCAGTCTGACGGCGGCAATCGCTTCGTCAGCGTCGGCCACAAGCTGCGCGTAAGAAGCTCCGCGAATACGCATCGGCAGGACAATATTTTCAAAAACCGTGTCGCGGCCATTTAAGAAAAATTGCTGGAATACAAAGCCGAACTTCCGGTTTCGGAGAGTATTTTTCGCCTTTTCCGAAAGCCGGGATGTGTCGCCGCCATCAACAAGAACGCTGCCCGCGGTCGGTGAGTCGAGACATGCGAGCAAGTGCATCAGGGTCGATTTTCCGCTGCCGGATTTGCCGACGATCGCAAGGCAATCGCCATCGGCAACCGAAAGATTTACGTTTTTCAGAGCTTCGTATTCGACCCCGTCACTTGAGTAAGTTTTTGAAAGGTTTCTCGCTTCGAGCATAAATATTGTCCGTCAGGTTAAGAATTACGCAGGACGCCACAAATAGTTCAGAAAAATGGACTGCACGCCGCACGTTGACTTTGAGCGAGTGCAAACGTCATAATCGGGCACTTGCTCTTTGTTATTTCGAATAGTCTTTGCGAGCTGTCTTAATATCGGCAGCCGATGAGGGGGTAAGCCGGGTGAGAATCCCGCACGATCGCGTCACTGTGAAATTAGCTGCAAATTGCCAGCTTTTTGAGTCAGAGAGCCCTTCCAAAAACTTTTTGCCGGTTCGTATGTTTCGCGTCAAAACATCGAGGCAAACACGGTATTTCGAATGCCCTGTTTTTCCCGTCTATGTTTTAGACTTGCGAAAAACAGGGCATTTTTGTTTGATGAACGTATTGAAACAACTTAGATTATCGGCGGCCTGCCTTCTCATTTTCTTAACGGCGGGCGGCGTTGGTTCGTGTTACCGCAACGTTCCGCCGCCTCGCGAGGTCAAACAACGAAACTTTACCGACGACCTTGGAAAAACGATCAGCTTGCCGGAGAACGTAGACAGCGTTGTTTCGCTGGCGCCTAACCTGACCGAAATTATCTTTGCCGTCGGAGCGGGCGACAAACTGGTCGGGGTGACGACGTTTTGTAACTATCCGACGGAAGCAAAAAATATTCGCAAGGTCAGCGATACGCAGAAACCGAATATCGAATCGATCGTTGCGATCAAGCCGCAGATAGTTTTCGTTTCGACCGCATCGCAGCTTGAGGCGTTTACAAAAACTCTCGCTGAACAGAAGATCGCGGTATTTGTGACGAATCCGAATAGTCTCGACGATATCTACCGAAGCATCGAACAAATCGGCAACATTCTGGGAAAAAAAGATAAGGCCGAAACGCTGGTCCAAAACCTAAAGAAACGGGCCGCCGAAGCACGCGGGCCGATTGTTTACGGAAGTCTGCCGAAGGTGTTTGTGCAGATCGATAAAGATTCGCTATACACGATCGGCCGGGAATCGTATATCACGGACATCATTGCCCGGGCCGGCGGCGTTTCGGCAACTGCCGATCTTGCGACGGCGTATCCGAAAATAAGTCGTGAAACTGCATTGGCAATGAATCCCGATGTAATCGTTATTTCTGAAAGCGATAACAACCGCGAACCCAACGAAGCTTTTCGAAATTCGCCCGCCGTTAAGAACGGCCGCGTATTCAAAATAAACGCGGACCTGTTATCTCGGCCCGGTCCGCGCGTGGTGGACGCACTTGAAAAGATCGCTGAGCAGTTGAGGAGTGAGCGATAGTTTTTTCGGAATAACGAAAAGCGAATAACGAATAACTGATTTGGATCGAAGAATCAAAACTGCATTGCTCCTGATCGGCGGGCTCGGCGTTTCTCTTGTTTTGGCCGTCGGATTAGGAAGCGAAAGACTTGCGTTTTTTGAGTTGAGCAATGAACATCGGGCGATACTTTTCGACATTCGGATACCGCGTGTTTTGTTGGCGGCGTGTGTCGGGGCAAGTCTTGCGGCAGCCGGTGCCGGGCTGCAATCGCTGCTTCGGAATCCGCTGGCCGAGCCTTATTTGCTTGGTGTTTCGAACGGTGCGGCGTTGGGTACAATGCTCGCTTTTGTGTTCTTTGAGAATTTTGAATGGTCACGGCCGGTGCTGGCGTTTGTCGGTGCAGGTGCCGCTACGTTCGCCGTTTACGGAATCGCACGAAGCCGGGCTGGTATGAACGTGGAAAGGCTCGTGCTTGCGGGTGTTATCGTCACGACGTTTCTGTCGTCCGTCATCGTGATGCTAGCGAGTTTGCTTGATGCGGCAAAATTACGAAGCTTTACATTCTGGCTGCTCGGCGATCTATCGCAATCGACACAAAACGGAGTCTATCTGGCGTTCGCGGTTTCTGTGATCGGTACCGTCGTGCTTGTTTCACAGGCGAGGGCGTTGAACCTGATGATGATCGGCGAGCGTGACGCTTTCGATCTTGGCGTCGAGGTTGGGCGCGTGCGA
>JABFSB010000567.1 GCA_013140875.1 Acidobacteriota bacterium | reverse complement strand
CGCGGGCTTTATTTCGTTCGTATGCGTCGATCTTTGCGGTGTGCTGAAGCGTCAGCCCGATATCGTCCAAGCCGTTCAGTATGCAGTGTTTACGAAAGGCGTCGATCTCGAACGGGCGGGTAAAGCCGGCGTGGTCCGTGACTTCCTGCTTCTCCAGATCGATATCAATCTGGTAAGCCGGGTCGGCCTCGCATCGGCCGGCCAATGCGGCAACATCGGATTCGGGAAGGACTATCGGCAGCAGACCGTTTTTGAGGCTGTTGTTATAGAAAATGTCCGCAAAGCTCGGGGCGATGACGGCGCGGAAGCCATAATCCATAAGGCTCCACGGAGCATGCTCGCGGGAGCTGCCGCAGCCGAAGTTTGCTCCCGCGATCAGTATGCTCGAGCCCGCAAACCGAGAATCGTTCATCACGAAATCGGGCGTCGGCGAGCCGTCTGAATTAAACCGCCAATCATAAAAAAGAAACTCGCCATAACCGGTCCGCTCGATCCGCTTAAGAAACTGCTTCGGAATGATTTGGTCCGTGTCGATATTTGCCCGATAAAGCGGAGTTAAGGTGCCGGAATGTTTTACGAATTTATTCATTGGGTGATTGGGTCATTGAGTCATTTTTTAAATCGCGGCGAGTTTCGTTTTGCCGTGGTTTGTGAAACTGCCATGATCGCCAAAAGTTGGTTCGCTTCTTCCAACAAAGAACCTAATTTGGTGGCAGTGATTATTTCTGTTTCTATTAACAATTCCAACCAGAAAACCGTTTCGTCGGCCTCCTCGACGACAACGCCGATCTTTGCAACGAATTCTGCATGGGACCTTGCCCGACAAACGGCTCTGTAATTGGCGCCGACCGAAGTGCCCGAACGAAGTAGTTGTTTTCCGAAAATTCGAGCCTCATCTGTTTTCGGAAGAGCTTTAAAAAGCTTGACGATCCGAACCGCGAATTTCTTTGTTCGATCCCGAAGTTCTTCCTGTTTGGTCAAAGTCCATTTCTCCTTAGTTATTTAATGGTTAAGAAATATAACCAGAAATGAATCAATCACCAAATCACTGAATGAGCTAATTATTAAACTTCCAATCTCTAACATCTACAAAGTGGCCGGCGATCGCGGCTGCGGCGGCCATTGCGGGACTAACTAAATGTGTTCGCCCGCCGCGGCCCTGGCGGCCTTCGAAATTACGATTGCTGGTCGAGGCGCAGCGTTCGCCTTCGGCGAGGATGTCGTCGTTCATCGCAAGGCACATGGAACAGCCGGCGTCGCGCCATTCGAAGCCGGCGTCGATAAAAATTTCCGCCAGGCCCTCATTTTCGGCTTGTTGCTTAACGAGCATCGAGCCCGGAACGACCATCGCGCCGACCTTTTCGTTTACCTTATAGCCTTTTGCGACTTTTGCCGCTTCACGGAGATCTTCAATACGCGAATTTGTGCAGGAACCGATGAAGGCCCGATCGATCTGAATATTTTCGATCTTTTGCGACGGTTCAAGTCCCATGTACTCGAGGGCCCGTTCGAACGATTTTCGATCACCTTCGCCCGATTCAGGTAGATCCGGCACGGACCTCGTGACCGGCGCCGACATGCCCGGCGAAGTCCCCCAAGTTACAAACGGTTCGATCTCGGCAGCGTCGAATTCGACGGTTTTGTCGAATGCGGCCCCGTCGTCGGTCTGAAGACATGCCCAGGTTTCCATGGCTTCGTCCCATCGGCCGTCCTTTGGTGCGAACCTTTTGCCTTTTAGATAATCGAATGTTTTTTCATCGGGAGCGATCAATCCTGCCTTCGCTCCGGCCTCGATGCTCATATTGCAGACGGTCATTCGGCCTTCCATCGAGAGGCCGCGGATCGTCGAGCCGCAATATTCGATCACGTGGCCGTTGCCGCCATCGGTGCCGATTCGATTGATGATCGCAAGGATCAGGTCTTTGGCGGTGACGCCGAACTGCAGTTCGCCTTCAACGCTAATCCGCAAGTTCTTCGCTTTCTTCTGCTGAAGGGTTTGTGTCGCAAGCACGTGTTCGACTTCGCTCGTGCCGATCCCGAAGGCGAGCGCTCCGAAGGCGCCATGAGTTGATGTGTGCGAATCTCCGCAAACGATCGTCATGCCCGGTTGGGTCAGGCCTTGTTCAGGGCCAAAAACGTGAATGATGCCTTGCTCGATCGCGTTGAGGTCGTAGAGTTTGACGCCGAAATCTTTCGTATTCGTTCGCAGGGTTTCAACCTGTTGGGCCGCGATCGGGTCTTTGAAAGGCAGATTCCTGTTTCGGGTCGGGATCGCGTGATCGACCGTTGCAAAGGTAAGATCGGGACGCCGAACGCTTCGTTTTGTCAGCCTTAAACCTTCGAATGCCTGTGGCGAAGTGACTTCGTGAATTAAATGAAGATCGATGTAGAGAAGCGAGGGCTTGCCCGCTTCTCCGTGAACGATGTGCGATTCCCAGATCTTGTCGTAAAGCGTTTTCATTTGAAGTCATCTTATTTCTCCTTCTTCATCTTATTCTGTGGTTAAGAAACTAATCCACGGAAGAAGATGAAGGAGGAAAAAGAGCGCGATGCAAACTTTTCTTTAGTTTACACGGTGTGACTGGCTGTCTTTATGCCGGCATTCGCGACCGCCCGCTCGCATACAAGCCTGCCCATCTCTTCGGTCGAAACTAATTGACGGCAATTCTCCGTTGCTATATCCGCAGTCCGGTAACCTTCATCTAGGACAGTCTCGATCGCATCTTCGATCGCCGCTGCCGCCGCTTCGTTCTTTGCGGAATAACGAAGCAGCAATGCCGCCGACGCGATCGTGCCGAGCGGGTTTGCGATATTTTTACCGGCGATCTGCGGGGCTGAGCCGTGCACCGGTTCGTAGAGGCCGATGTTCGATCCGATCGTCGCTGACGCGAGCATCCCGAGAGAACCCGTCAGCACAGCGGCTTCGTCCGACAGGATATCGCCGAAAAGATTTTCGGTCAGGATCACGTCGAACTGCGTCGGGCCGGTCACAAGATGCATGGCACATGCGTCGACGAACAAGTGCTCCAATTCGACGTCCGGATAATCCTTCGCAACCCGACTTACCGTTTCACGCCAGATCTGCGACGTTTCAAGGACGTTGGCCTTGTCTACAGACGTCACTTTTTTACGGCGGACGAGGGCGGATTCAAACGCTACACGGGCAACGCGTTCGATCTCTTCGACCGAATACCGCATGGTGTTGTAACCGCCGGTACGATTTTCTTCAAACCCGCGAGGTGTCCCGAAATAAAGGCCGCCGAGGAGTTCGCGAACGATCAAAAGATCGGTTCCCTCGAAGATCTCACGGCGCAGCGGCGAGGAATCGATCAATGCCGGCACGGCTTTCGATGGACGAAGATTTGCGAATCCGCCAAGTGCTTTGCGCAGGGCCAGCAATCCGATCTCGGGACGCTCGTGCGGTGGCAGGTGATCGAACTCGGGCGTGCCGACCGCACCGAGAAAAACGGCGTCACTTTCCAGACAGGCGTTTCGCGTTTCCTCAGGAAAAGGCGAGCCTTTTTCACGAATGGCGATCCCGCCGATCAGGTGATCCTCGGTCTCGATTTCGAAGCCGAATGCCGACGCCACTTCGGTCAGCACAGAGATGGCTTCACGCGTAACCTCCGGTCCTATGCCATCGCCCGCCAGTACTATTACTTTCATACGATTACTCATAACTGTTAACTGCCGAACTTTTAACTGATCTTAAATGGAACAGTTAAAAGTTAGGCAGTTGACAGTTAACAGTTTTAAGATCAGGCCGCAAGAACCGGAACCTGACTTGCCTGAACGATCCCGATCAGGTCCTGCTCGTATATATTTTTCTTTTTATCGGCAAGTTCGACAAAACGCGAGTAAATGTCCGCTATTTCATCGGGAGCGAACGAGAAGCCGAGTTCCTCGTAACGCGAAGACAGAGCATGCCTGCCGGAATGCTTGCCCAGAACGATGTCGTTCTTCAATACGCCGACCGATTCCGGCGTCATTATCTCGTAACAAAGCGGGTTGCTCAAAACGCCGTGCTGGTGAATGCCCGCTTCGTGCGCGAAAGCGTTGCGGCCGACGATCGCTTTGTTTGGTTGAACGCCAAAACTGATGATCGAACTGAGAAGCTCGCTGGTCGGATAAAGCTGGGTCGTATCGATCCCGTTTTCGAACGGCATTTTATCGGAACGCACTGAACACGCCATCACGACTTCTTCCAGCGACGCATTTCCGGCCCGTTCGCCGATGCCGTTGATCGTGCATTCGACCTGTCGGGCACCGGCTTCGACGGCGGCAAGACTGTTTGCGACAGCAAGGCCGAGGTCGTTGTGACAGTGGACGCTGATCGTAACGTCCCGGTCGCCTACGACTTTTTGCTTGACCATTCGAATGAGATTGGCATACTCGGTGGGCAGCGTGTAACCGACGGTGTCGGGCACATTGAGAATAGTCGCGCCCTCGTCCACCGCGGCGGCAAATACCTCACATAAATAATCGACATCGCTTCGTGTCGCGTCCTCGGCCGAGAATTCGACCTCGTCGGCCAATCCTTTCGCGGTGCGAACGGATTGCCGTGTCATTTCAAGTACTGCCGAACGGCTTTTCTTTAACTTAAATTCGAGATGTATATCGGATGTCGCGACGAACGTGTGGATGCGGGAACGATGCGAGCCTTTTAAAGCGTCGGCCGCGCGGTAAATGTCGTCGCTGACCGTCCGGGCAAGAGCGGCGACCGTCGCACGCGTGCATTCAGCCGAAACCGCACGCACCGAATTAAAATCGCCTTCGGATGCGATCGGGAAGCCGGCCTCGATCACATCTACGCCGAGCAGTTCAAGCTGCCGGGCCATTTCGATCTTTTCTTCCAGGTACATCGAACAACCGGGCGACTGTTCACCGTCACGTAATGTCGTATCGAAAATGGCAATTCTATTCGTATTCATAGCGTTTTGATCTGGCAAAAATCAGGTCCAACGTGCCTTTTTGTCTGCCTTAAGCCAAATCTTAGACCCTAAAAACAATGAAAGTCAATATTATCTTTTCTTTTTTTACATAATATATTGT
>JABFSB010000357.1 GCA_013140875.1 Acidobacteriota bacterium | reverse complement strand
AATTATGAACGCGGCCTTTACCGTTTCGGGAAAGACGACGATCGCCTTTGCCTTTTCAAGAAGTTCTCTGGGAATCGACTTTTCGGCGACTTTCATCACTTCCCGGACAACCCCGGATGCATCGTCGACGCGGTCCACCGCCGCCTTTAGCTCCTTTCCGGTGCTTTTATTCTGGGCCGAAATACTTGAAACGAGTCCAAAACCTGAAACAATTGAAAATACGAATATGAAAATAACTGATCGCATTACTACCTCCCTTTTAACTGTGATTATAAAAGTCAAAGCCGATTCTGCACACCGCCGGGGAGAGGGTGTTTTTTAAAACAGATTAGCCTGCAACGGTTCGGCCGGCAATTCTACAGGTTCTGGAACTTCATGTCCCTTGAAACCTAAACGCCGGGAGTGGAAATCGAAAAGACGTTTTGTTACTTCCCACTGCTCGGTTTTGCCGGTGCCGCGTTCTTTGTAGCTTCGATGCCGTAATGAGCCGCCGCGTTCGCGCTTTATTGTGTTGATTATCTTGGCGACGCGGGTTTCAGGCAGACGTTCATGCATTTTCTGGACGAAATATTCTTCGATCGAGTCGGTATCGAGATGAAGCATCGACATAAAAGCCCGCGTAGCACCGGACTCCTTCGCACGTTCGAGCAGGCCGGGAATGTCCGATTCGTTGTAACCGGGAATTATCGGCGCGACACCGATTCCCGTTTGAATCCCAGCGTCGGAAAGCATTTTCATCGCGCGAAAACGCGCTTCGGGTACGGGCGTGTAGGGTTCGAACGGATTAGATTTTTCTTTGGTCAGAAAGGGAAGCGAGAAAAATACTGAGACCTTGAGCTTTTTGAGAATATCGATATCGCGAGTCACAAGCGGGCTCTTCGTAATTACGCCGACCGGAACACGAAACTCGGCGCATACTTCAAGGCATTTGCGCGTCAGTTGATATTCGGCTTCGAGCGGAAGATACGGGTCGGTCGCAAATGAAAAATCGATGTGCGGCATTTTGTCGCGAGTCTTCTTTAACTCTTGCCGAAGCAGCGTCGGCGTGTTCGGCTTGACGACGATCTTTGTCTCAAAATCGGTGCCCGCGCCGTAACCGAGATATTCGTGGTACTGCCGGGCAAAGCAATACGTGCAGCCGTGGACGCAGCCGCGATAGCAATTCACGGTGTAACGCCAGCCGCCTTCCCAATCCGAGGCAAAGGCCTTGGTTATTACTTTTTTAGTGGCCGTTTCTTCAAAGATCTCAAGCTTGGTCGGCGGCGGCTCGCCTACATACTCGGCCGAATAGCGGTTGTAAGGATTGGGAGGATTTATGATGTGTCTCACACATGCAAGAATAATTCATGTGAGACAAAAAAACAAGGGACCAGGCGAGGCGGCTTGTCAGACCTTTTAGCGAATCAATGCGTCTAAACGGTTGGGTATGCGAACAAGACAAAATCTGATTTTCGGCTTGCTTGTACTTCTAAGCTTTCTTTCACTTGCGATATTCGCGCAGCGTGGAGAAAGATTGAGGACTATTATTCAAGAGCGCCGCGGCGACAGGGAGCCGAGGGGCGGAAATTTGAACGAGATCGTGGTCGATGGAAGACGGCGGACCTACCTCGTTCATTTGCCGAGATCGTACGACAAGAGTAAACGGCTTCCCCTTGTTCTCGCGTTTCACGGCGGAGGCGGCAACGCCCAAAACATGGCTAAGATGAGCGGCTTTAACGAAAAGGCCGACAAAGAGAATTTCATCGTCGTTTATCCGAACGGTTCGGGGCGATTCGACAACATGCTTTTGACTTTTAATGCGATCGGCTGCTGCGATTACGCGATGGAAACGAACATCGACGACGTGAAATTCGTCTCGCTGCTTATCGATAAACTCATTAAGGATTATGCCGTCGACAAGAAACGCGTATACGCCACGGGTTTTTCAAACGGAGCTCTGATCTCATACCGTTTGGCGGCGGAGATTCCGGATAAGATCGCGGCGATCGCACCGGTCGCCGGAGCATTGTTCGATAGTTCGCCAAAAGCGAAAGGCAAAGTTGCCGTTTTGGTAATTCACGGTTTGGCCGACACAGCAGTTCCGTACGAGGGCGGAACCAGCCAACGCGACCGCATAACGAAGAGGCAGAATGCTCCGTTTAAGTCGGTTGCATTTGCGGCAAATTTTTGGGCCAGGAATAACGGATGTAAGGATAAGCCGATAAAAACGAACGAGCCGAAAGTTATACGCGAACGGTACTCGGGCTGTGAGGCAAACAACGACGTCGAAGTAATTTCAATCGTTGACGGACTGCACTCCTGGCCCAGCGGAGAAAAAGGGCGGGAAGCCGCGGACGAACCGTCAACCGCGATCAATGCCACGGACGAGATCTGGAAATTCTTTAAGGATCACAAGAAGCCGTGAGCGTGCTTTTTGCTCGGTCGAGGATCGCGTCGCTCGGTTTGTCACAGAGCACATTCCATCAAAAGATCGGTTTGACTATCTTTACCCAACAGAAAAACGTGACTGCCGACGACGCGAAAGCCGTTCTTTTCGTAGAACCTTTGAGCTCGAGGGTTGTATTCCCAAACACCCAGCCACATTATGTCGCGATCTTCCTGTCTCGCCCTTTCAAAGCATGCGTCCATTAACGTTTGCCCGACTCCCTGCCCAAGGAACTTCTGGTGTGCGTAGAGACGGTTTAGTTCGATCGGTCGCTCGGCCGTTATGCCGGGTTCCACGCAGTCGATGATGATCTTGGCATAGCCCGCCGCTTCGCCTTCTAGTTCCGCGATCAGGAATATGCTCTTATCATCCGCAAGTTCTTCTGCGATCTGCTCGAGGCTGAACGCCTGCCGCATATAATGATTCAGATCGTCAGGAGCGTTCTTGGGATGATGCGCAAAGGCGTCCCAGAAGGTCGTGTAGGCAAGATCGGTAAGGGTCTGAGCGTCGTCCACGCTAGCTTGCCGGATTTTTATGATCTGATTCTCCACGGTGCAGGTTATATCAGCTTAATACCGTAATCGGCAAAAGCGGAATCGTGCGTCAAAACGGGAAGAAATTCAACCTGTGCCTGAGCTATCATCATCCGGTCGAACGGATCACGATGGTGGAAGGGAAGCGTCGCAAGCTGAAGAATGTGTCCGGGCTGAATATTCAAAACCTGAATGGACTGAGCGGAAAGCTGCTGAAGAATCTCGGAAAGCGAACGCGAGATTTTGAGCTTGTTTGTGCCGGCTTTAATGGCAATTTCCCAAAAACCCGCCAGGCTGAAAAATATCTCATTGTCCGGATCGACTATTTTTTGTCGGTTTGTGCGCGAAAGACCTTGATTTCCTTCGAGGTACCAGATAAGAACATGCGTGTCTAAAAGGATGCGCATTTACATGTAGTCATCGAAATCTTCAAGCGGTGCGTCGAAGTCGTCCGAGATATGCACAACCAAACCTTTCATACTGCCAAAACGGCGTTTCGGTTTATCCGCCGCCATGCCTTTTCGCTCGATCTCGATCAACTTGAGGCTTTCAAGGTCATCGAGAAGGCGTCTCGCTTTCGGTTCCAGGATTTTTATGCTGACCGTTTCCATTGCCGCGATTCTAACATACCGTAAAACTTCGCCGCAGTGTGCGAAGTTAAACAAAAAAGTTGGATCAGACGCGGCCCGTACGAACCATCACAACAGAGTCACTCCATAGGCGGCAAAATTTTTGTCCGTGCTCATGACCGGAAGGCCTTCGACCAGTGCTTGAGCAATGATCATTCGGTCAAAAGGGTCATTGTGGTGAAAAATAAGTTTGGAGACGTGAAGTGAGTGGTTCGCCTTAATTAGAAGAATTGAACTGGTTGATCGCTCGATCTCTGAAAAAATATCCTCTATCGGTCTCGATAGAGACAACTTTCCGCGACTTGTTTTAATTGCGATTTCCCAGAGGCTGGCAACACTGACGAAAACACGGTTATTGGAATCTTCGATAATGTTGCCGTGTTGGGCCGTCAATCGTTTGTCGTCCTCGAGGTGCCAAATAAGAATGTGCGTATCGATTAGAATACGCATTACATATAGTCCTCAAAATCGTCAAGAGGAGCATCAAAATCATCAGCCATGTACAACACTAAACCTTTCATGCTTCCACGCTGCAATGGTTTTTTCGTATCTCCGTTCTTTTCAGGTTTCGAGAGCTTGATGAGCTTTTTGCTTTCCATTTCGTCGAGCATTGCCTCGGCTTTAGGCTCCAAAATTGTTACGCTGATCGTTTCCACAGTGAGATTCTACCACAAAACATAGCGATTTATTTCCGCGAAGCTCGTTCTTCATTTTAGTCAGACGCGGTTCAAAAAATTCTCCAGCACAAACACCTTGCGCAGTCTAAAGCGGATCGGACTTTCGACAATTGCGGTCGCTTTGAGGTTTTCGAGGCCGGAAACGAAGTAGGGTTGTTGACAACCTGGAATGCCAGCCAGCCACGAAGGTATTGGCAGCTCCATTTCGTCGCACAAGCTCTCGATCACCGCCGCCAGCGTCGCGTCGCTCTGTTCGTCGCGCGGCTCGAAGGGGTGGGCGACTGCCGCCGGATCTTTGTGATAACGAAAATCGTCGACAAAATCGAACAGCGCGATCTTCCACCAGCGGGGATCTTCATTCATTCGGTCCCGAGTTTCAGCGGCGGTGATCATTCGGCAAGTATTTCTTCGAGCAGGAAAAGCGTTTCAGGCTTGATCTCTTTATTCGGATAGTAATTTCGCACAATCTCAACGGCTTCATCAACCTTTTTTATCCGCAAGTGATTAGACAGAAAGCTTATATCTTCAAGATCGGACGTGTCGGCTCTCGCAGCCAGAACCTTCATCGCAAAAAGGTATCTTCCGTCCGGAACAAGCACCTTTAAATTCGACAGGTCGAAAAGCACCGACTGTTCATGTTCAACAACAAACATTTTAACGGCCATGTTCAACCAGCCGATGTTGAGCTTGTGCCGCTCCGCGATCCGGTTAGCAGCGTTTCTTATCTCCCGTACCGGCTCAAAAATAGCATCAACATCTTTTGTCGCGGGCCGAGCCTTGAAAGCAAGACACATCAC
>JABFSB010000565.1 GCA_013140875.1 Acidobacteriota bacterium | reverse complement strand
CCATTATTCGAAGCTCGCCGGCCATCATCAGCCGATGGATATCGAATGGGCGAAAGACGGAATAACCGGCGAACTGTTCATTCTCCAGGCCAGGCCCGAAACTGTCCATACGCAAAAAGACCAGAACTTTATCGAAACATATCGGCTGACCGGCAACCACGGTGCCCCGCTCGCGACCGGCGTCGCGGTCGGCGAAAAGATCGGGCAGGGAACGGCTCACGTCCTGCTCGATTCGGCAAAGCTGAACACCTTTAAAGAAGGCGAGATCCTTGTCACAACGATGACCGATCCGGCGTGGGAGCCGATAATGAAACGTGCTTCCGCGATCGTCACCGAACGCGGCGGCCGCACCTGCCACAGTGCGATCATCAGCCGCGAGCTCGGCATTCCCTGCATTGTCGGCACCGGCAACGCGACCGAAGCGGTAAAGAGCGGCCAGGAGATCACCGTCTCGTGTGCCGAAGGCGACCGCGGCAACATCTATTACGGCGCCGTCGATTTCGAGGTCGACCGCCGCGAGATAACCGATCACGAACGGCCCGAAACAAAGGTAATGATGAACGTCGGCGATCCCGACCACGCCTTTGCCGTGTCGCGGCTTCCCAACGACGGCGTCGGACTCGCCCGGCTTGAGTTCATCATCAACAACCACATCGGCATTCATCCGATGGCGTTGGTGAATTATCCAAACCTTAAGAAACGCACCGATATCGACGCGATCGCAAAACGCGTTCTCGAAGAAGATCCTAAGGAATTTTTCGTCCGCTCGGTAGCCGAGGGCGTCGGCCGCATCGCCGCCGCGTTTTATCCCAAACCGGTGATCGTCCGTATGTCCGATTTCAAGTCGAACGAATACGCGATGCTCATCGGAGGCGGTGAATATGAACCGCATGAAGAAAACCCGATGATCGGTTTTCGTGGTGCGTCGCGTTATTACGATGACCGTTATAAGGCCGGATTCAAGCTCGAATGTCTCGCCCTACTCCGCGTCCGCGAGGACATGGGCCTGACCAACGTTACGCCGATGATCCCGTTTTGCCGCACGGTCGAAGAAGGCGAAAAAGTGATCGCCTTGATGGCCGAGCACGGCCTTGTACAGGGCGACAACGGGCTCGAGATCTACGCAATGTGTGAGCTGCCCGCGAACGTCGTGTTTGCCGATGAATTCCTTCAGGTGTTCGACGGCTACTCGATCGGTTCGAACGACCTCACGCAGCTCGCCCTCGGCCTCGACCGCGATTCCGAGATGGTCGCACACCTTTTCGACGAGCGAAACGGCGCGGTCGAGAAAATGGTCGCAATGGCAATCGACGCCGCAAAACGCTGCGGCAAAAAGATCGGCATCTGCGGCCAAGCCCCGTCGGATTACCCCGAATTTGCCGAGTTCCTCGTAAAACGCGGCATCAACTCGATCTCATTAAATCCGGACACCGTAATCCAGACCACGCATCATATATTGGAGACTGAAAAATCGCTGGGACCCGAAGGTCGTCGGACGGCAAGCGTCCCGCTTGCCTGAGCGTGAAACGCGAACAACCGATAGCGTAACGAGATGCCATCAGGTCCCTGAAAGGGACGCACGTTTTGAGGCGTGGGTGCGTCCCTTTCAGGGACGCGACTGTTTGAATTGATCTCTCGTCGGTTTCACCCAACGCTATTAAATGTGTCCCTTTCAGGGACGAAGATGCTACTTGGATTAAGTTCCTTTCAGGGACCGATATGACCGAACCGGCCGGAAGCTACATCCCAACGGATATTTCAC
The DNA here is from genome assembly GCA_013140875.1 of Acidobacteriota bacterium. Taxonomy (GTDB): domain Bacteria; phylum Acidobacteriota; class Blastocatellia; order Pyrinomonadales; family Pyrinomonadaceae; genus OLB17. The sequence goes on along the minus strand of JABFSB010000565.1, from coordinate 3,320 downwards.
GCTATTTTCGCTCGCAGGCCTTTCGGGCGTGGGGCGTGACGGTCGCGATCGTCTTCGTGTGGGTTGTCGTGATAGTGCTCGCTCCGGTCGCGCTTGAGACCGGCTGGATTTCAATATCTTCGCCGATCTACACTTTCTTCAGCTACATCTGCCACCAACTCCCGGAAAGATCGCTTTACTTCGAAACTCACCCGCTGGCGGTCTGTTCCAGATGCTTCGGCGTCTATTTCGGGCTTTTCGCAGGGTTGCTCGCATATCCGTTATGGCGAAAAATCGACGATGTCGAGCCGTTGCCGCGCATCTGGCTTTTCCTATCTCTCGTCCCGATCGGTATCGATTGGTCGCTGACAGTTTTCGGTATCTGGGAAAACACGCACGCTTCACGATTCATCACCGGTCTCATTCTCGGCATAGCCTGCGCAACCTACATCGTCCCGGCGGTCGTGGAGATTCGCCGAAACCTTAGCCTCCGTCGCCGATCTGAGGCGTGAAGTCGGTTTTTGCCACCAATGCACGAATAAAGAAATGCGTGAGTTGGTGGCGTCGCCTGTTGTTTTCGACTTTTCAAGCAAATTCCGATCTGAGCATTCGTGGCTAATTATCGTCGCATCTATAAAATATTGACTCGCGGACGCAACATTTGATATTATCTTCCTCGCGCTCTGATGTTTGAAAATCGATATGACTGTTGGGATGGTCATCAAAAAAAGCCCATTTTTGTTCCACCTTGTTCCGCTTGTTCCGCCACACGCGGAACGGAACAAAAATCGCGAAAAATGGCAGGTCAAATCTTCCCCGTGCTCTTTGTGTCTTCAGCTTTGTGCCCTTTGTGTTAGAAAGACCGATAGACATAAAGGACATGAAGGGAAGACACAGAGATCACCAAAGGAAGACGCGAGGTCCGACGGCGCGGTGCGAGTACTGCCATTGTGGTACCGGTATCTGAACTTTTGTTGACTTCTCATCGTAGAAAGAGCAAGATTATTGGGCTGGAATTAATATGAGTTTTACACAGGAAAGTGCCGTTAAAAGGGCAAAGCAGGACTTGGCTAAACGGCTGAAACTCGGTGAAGGCGACATCACTGAAGGGTCCGTTGCGAAAGTCGATTTTCCGGATATGTCGTTGGGTGCACCGGCGGGCGACGAGATGTCGGCACAGATGATCTCGACCGGCTGGAAGATCGGGCTTAAGGCCAAGGGCAAGAGCTATGAATACCGGGCGGACAAGTATCAGCTTCGGTTAAAGGATTTTGACGGCTCGAACCACGTTATTGTTTCGTGAGATAATAAAGATTCAGGAGTTTTAATTATGAATCGCAGCAATTTTTGGATCCGTGTCGGCATCGTCGGCATTCTGGTGGTCACGGCGGCCGTTTTGGGCCAGATCAGAAGGTGGCAGGCAAAGCCTTTTCCGAATATCGAGGTAGATCATAGTTCGGTCCAAAAACCTCGCACCACATCACGGACCCTGAAAGACGCCGAACCGGAAGTGCTCGTGCGTTTCAAGCCGGGCGTAAAGCTTTCCGAAATCAAGAAGATCGCCGGCCGCTTCAATGACCGCGTCGAGGACAATGTCGAATCGGTCAAAGGCCTTGTGGCAATCGACGACCTTGACGGTGCCGATATGGAGACCGTCGCCGGTCAATATAAAGCGTTGGGAGATCTCGTTGATTACGTCAGCACGAACGATGTCATCACGCTTGACGATCCCGCATCGCCGGTTGCGACCCGCGATGCATTGTTGCGAGAGCCATCCGACAATATGCCGAACGATCCCGAATTCGGCAATCAGTGGGCCTTGAGCAATACCGGCCAGGACGGCGGAAAGGCGGGGGCAGACCTCAGCGCTCTGAATGCCTGGACGAAGACAAAGGGAAGCAAGGAAGTAGTGGTCGCCGTTCTCGATACGGGCGTCGATTACACCCATCTCGATCTTGCTTCTAATATGTGGATTCGGCCGGACAATGTTCCGCAGTATTTTGACGAAGAACTCGGCACTTACAACGATCTTCAGGGCTTCGACGCAAACATTAACGCGTCGGACCCGATGGACGATAACGGCCACGGCACGCATTGCTCCGGCATCGTCGGTGCCGAGGGCAATAATAACGAAGGCATTGCCGGCATTAACTGGAACGTTCAGATAATGCCGCTCAAGTTCCTCGGCAAAGGCGGCTATGGTACGACCAAAGACGCGATCGAAGCGATCAACTACGCCATCGACCGCAAACAAAAAGGCGTCAACATCCGCATCATCAGCGCAAGCTGGGGCTCGACCTCTTATTCAAAAGCGCTGGAAGATGTCATCCGTGCCGCCGGTGAGCAGGGAATTTTGTTTGTCGCCGCCGCGGGCAATGCGACCACGGATAACGACAAGCGTCCGCACTATCCGTCGAATTACGATCTGCCGAACGTGATCAGCGTTGCCGCACTCGACCGCACGGATTCGCTTGCGTCGTTCTCGAATTACGGAGCCAAGACGGTCCACGTTGCTGCTCCGGGCCGTGAGATCGTCTCTACGTGGCTGAACAATGCCTACCGCGAAGCTTCGGGCACGTCGATGGCCACGCCTTATGTATCGGGCGTAGCGGCGTTGGTAATAGCCAACGAGCCGAATATCTCGGTCGAAAAACTCCGCGAGCGTATTATCAAGTCGGTCGACAAGATCGATTCGCTCAACGGCAAGGTCGTAAGCGGCGGCCGTATCAATGCCGCTAAAGCCCTCGGCGTGAAATAGATTGGTCTAGGTTTGATCTTTCTCCGATTCCTCTTTTTCATCGTCTTCCGTGGTTGATCAACGCTCGAGTTCGGGATAAGGCTGCTCACGTTTTCGTTGATTTCTGACTGAAAACGTGCGGGCACTAAAATCTAATAGCAATTCATTCAAGAAAAGCTCCGTAAAACGGGGCTTTTTGTATTTGCCGACTTTCTGCGTCGAATGGCACACACCTTGCTAACTGCCAAATTAGCAATGCTGGGCATTGCCTGAGACTAATAAAAGGTTGGAGATCAAAATGAACAGAATTAAAAGTTTAGTGGCAGTCAGTGCTTTTTCTTTATTACTTTTGGGCTTGCCGGCAATAGCGTCTGCTCAGTGGAATGGTGGATACGGCGGGAACAACGGCGGTTATGGTAACGGCGGTTACTACGGCAACGGCAACCTTAAGTCGACCGTAAAGAACCTGAAAAATCGTGCCGAAAGGTTCGAAAACTCGGTCGATCGTTACGACAACCGCAACGACGACGATGATCGTTACAATCGGGGCGGATACGGTGGATATGGCGGTTATGGCAACGGAGGCTATGGCAACAACAATAAC
>JABFSB010000486.1 GCA_013140875.1 Acidobacteriota bacterium | reverse complement strand
GACCCGAGCCCATTGTTGCCCGAAAGCGACGAGGACAAGGGCGTGACTGCTGCTCCGGCAAACAGCAATCGCGGCGGACGACCTGCCGGTGAGCAGCCGGGTGAAAATCCCGCGGCCGGCGACATCGCGGCAAATCCCGGAGGCGGCCGCGGCCGCGCTCCGGTTGCCGTCAATATAGATTTCGACGGTCTTTCGAAACGAATTATTTCGGTGCCCGGCGTTCCCGAACGCCAGTACACCGCTCTTGCAGCTGGCGGCGACGGGACCGTGTTTTATCTTGAAGCAGGCCGTGCCCAGGCTGGGCCCGGCGGTCCGCCGACGGACCTCGTTCGATATCGCCTCAGCGACCGCCGCTCCGCTCCTTTTGTCTCCGGCGTAGCGGCCTTTGCCGTGAGCGCCGATGGCCACAAGCTCGTGTACCGTTCGGCGGGCGGCGGCGGTGGGGCAGCCGCAGCAGCCGGAGGCCGTCCATCCGCGCCATCTCTTTTTGTTGTCGATGCGGATCGCGTCGCTCCGCTGCCGGGAGCGGGCCGCCTCACTTACAGCCTGCGAATGTACCTCGACCCGCGTGAAGAGTATAAGCAGATCTTTAACGAAGGCTGGCGAAATCAGCGCGATTATCTTTATGTGCAGAACATGCACGGAACAGACTGGGCAAAGGCCAAGGCGATGTACGGCGCGATGCTGCCCGATGTTAAACACCGTGCCGATCTCAACTATCTTATGGATATGATGGGCGCCGAGATCGCGATCGGCCATTCATACGTGCGCGGCGGCGACATGCCCGATGTTCCTCAGGTCCAGGCCGGGCTGCTAGGCGCCGATTTTGCGATCGAGAACGGCCGTTATCGTGTGACCCGTATCTACGACAACGAAAATTGGAATCCCGATCTTCGTTCGCCGATGGCGGTGCCGGGCGTTAACGTGAACGTCGGCGATTATATCGTTGCGATCAACGGCATCGATCTTAAGGCGCCGGACAATATCTTTCGCTTGCTCGACGGCACGGCCGGTCGGCAGACCCAGATCACTGTAAATGACAAGCCTTCGATGGACGGAGCACGATCGTACACGGTCGTACCCGTCGCGACCGAACAGGCGCTTCGCACTCGTGCGTGGGTCGAGGCAAGCCGCCGCCTGGTCGAAAAACTTTCCGGCGGGCAGCTTGCATATGTTTATCTTCCCAACACGGGCCAGCCCGGATACACCAGCTTTAACCGCTACTATTTTTCTCAGCAGGACAAAAAGGGTGCGATCATCGACGAACGCTACAACGGCGGAGGTTCGGCGGCGGATTACATCATCGACGTGCTTCAGCGCGACTTTGACGGATACTTCAACAATGTCGCGGGCGATCGTACTCCGTTTACGTCGCCAGCAGCCGGAATTTGGGGGCCGAAGGTGATGATCATCAATGAGATGGCCGGTTCGGGCGGCGACCTGATGCCGTATATGTTCCGCAGCCGCAAGATCGGCACACTTGTCGGCAAACGCACTTGGGGTGGATTAGTTCACACGGCCGATACGCCGCCGTTTATCGATGGCGGATCGATGATCGCACCGCGCGGAGGCTTCTTTAATCGAGCCGGGAAGTGGGCGGTCGAGAACGAAGGCGTCGCACCTGACATCGACGTCGAAAACTGGCCCAAAGACGTGGTAGCCGGCCGCGATCCGCAACTTGAACGGGCCGTGGAAGAAGCCATGCGACAGCTAAAAGAAAAACCGGTAATGCGGGCCGACAACGAACCCGCTCCACCGGTATGGGGAACCAGGAAGAAGCAATAGGAATGTGGATTTGACTAAGACTCCAGCCGGTAGTTCGGAGCTTCCTTAGTTATGATCACGTCATGTACGTGCGATTCGCGCAGGCCGGCGGACGTTATCCGGACAAAACGGGAATTGTTCTGAAGTTCGTTGATAGTTTTGCAGCCGGTATAGCCCATGCCTGAACGCAGGCCGCCGACTAGCTGCGTAACCATCTCGGCTATCGTACCTTTGTACGCGACGCGGCCTTCGATGCCTTCCGGGACGAATTTGGAATCGGCGGTCGTGCCTTCCTGCGAATAGCGGTCGCTGGAGCCTTTCTTCATCGCCCCGATCGAGCCCATACCGCGGTAGGTCTTAAAATTACGGCCCTGATAAAGGATCACTTCGCCCGGCGCCTCTTCTGTCCCGGCAAAGAGCGAGCCGATCATGATCGAATCTGCTCCGGCCGCGATCGCTTTTGCTACGTCGCCTGAAAACTTAATCCCGCCGTCGGCGATGATCGGCACGCCGGTACCTTTTGCGGCGTTGACGCCCTCGTGGATCGCCATTATCTGCGGCACCCCGGCACCTGTCACGACGCGGGTGGTGCAGATCGAGCCTGGTCCGATGCCGATCTTGACGGCATCGACGCCGGCGGAAATAAGCTCTTTCGTCGCCTCCGATGTGGCTACGTTACCGGCAACGACCTGTATGTCGGTGAACCTGGACTTGATCTTCTTTACCGCCTCGATCACCCGCGAACTGTGGCCGTGGGCCGTGTCGATAACGATCGCATCTACACGGGCCTGCACGAGTTCTTGTGCTCGTTCCAGAAAATCGCCCGTGGCACCGATCGCCGCGGCGCATCTCAATCTGCCAAGGGCGTCTTTTGCCGCATGGGGAAAGTTGATCGCTTTTTGAATATCCTTGACGGTGATCAGGCCCTTCAAATGTCCCGCGTCATCGACCACCAAAAGTTTTTCGATACGGTGTTTTTGCAGTTTTACTTTGGCCTCGTCCAACGTCGTCCCGACCGGCACCGTCACGAGCGGCTGCGGCGTCATTACCTCGGAAACGGGAATGTCGTAGCGTGTTTCGAAACGCAGATCGCGATTTGTGATAATGCCCGAAAGTCGCCCTTCGTCATCGACTACCGGAACGCCGCTGATCTTGAAACGGCCCATGATCGCGAGGGCTTCGGAGACGAGGGCTTCCTGATGAATGGTCACGGGATCGACGATCATGCCGGATTCGCTTCGTTTTACCTTGTCGACCTCTTCCGCCTGTTGTTCGATTGAGAAATTTTTGTGTATGACGCCGATCCCGCCTTGCTGCGCCAGCGCGATGGCGAGATTTGCTTCCGTTACCGTGTCCATCGCTGACGAGCACAGCGGAATATTCAGCGCGATCCCGCGTGAGAAAAGTGTCCGCGTATCGACCTCGTGCGGAAGCACTTCCGAATAGGCCGGGACTAGCAGAACGTCGTCGAATGTAAGGCCTTCCTTGATCTCGTTAATATTCATAAACTTTTGCGGATCCGCCTTCTTTTATACAGAAAAGCCCGCACTCATTCTTGCGGGCCGCGGTTTGGGGTTCTTGAACGAATTCGGGGCACTCGCCCAAATATTTACCATCCTAATTATTCGCCGGCGGCTTGCCCGCGATGATCGGCGTCGAAGTTGCTCGCGGCCTGCCCGTCATTGTCGGTTTACCGGTCATTGTCGGTGCGGCGGGCGGCGGGGTATTCGCTGCTGCGTTTACGTTGGCGGCTGTCTCGGGTTTTGGCGAAACCGGCACCGGTTTTGGAGTCGCCCGTAATTGCGTGCCCGCGGTCGCCGGCGGTTGGGCGGAATTTGCATCGCTTATCGCCGGGGCCGCTTCGGGCAAATAATTTCCGCTCTCCCAAACCTGTGCAAGATTTGCCTGATTGATTTCGATCTCGATAATCGCCGCCTTCGGATTTACAGGCTGGCTCGGCAGCACGATCTGCTTACCGTTCAGCTTAAGCTGCGCAAACTCAGCCCGGGATTTTGAATAACGCAATTTCAGGCTTTCTTTCGGTTCGAAGACAACCGGAGTGCCCGGTGCGATCAAGGCCTCCGTCCCCTTGCCGTTGTCGACCACCGAAGTGAGCGAGACCGCATCACCAACGGCTGTAAATTCGACTTTTAACGCATTCATCACCGGGGCCTGTGATGCCGGCGGCTGTGTCGAATTCGTATTTTGAAGGGCGTTCGAGACCGGTGTGTTCGCCGTGTTGACCGCCACGACGGGCTCGTTCTGCCGGTTCTTGATGTAATTGACCAGGAACAATATCCCGGCCGTCATCAGGCCGAGGATGACGGCTGCAAAAATGACCGTAGGAACGATCGAAGACGCCGCCCGATCATCGGTAAGGACCTCGGGCCGGTAAGTGCGAAGCTTTTCTTCATCGACGGTGTCTTCGCTCACAACCTGTCGAGAATATTCCTGAAGGGCCTCTTGCTCGTCTATGCCGACATACTTTGCGTAAGAGCGAATGAACCCTTTATTAAAAATACCGCCGGGCAGCGTTTTGTAATTGTCAGCGTCGATCGCTTCCAGATAAAGCGGCGATATACGCGTCTGCTCAGCCACTTCGCTGATCGATATTCCACGCTGCTCACGCGCCGCACGCAATTTTTGCCCGAGAGTTGAAGACATTTTTACTTATCTCAATCGACTCTAACTAAATAACCGTAAACCTGTTAATCTTACAATATAGCGGTCGAAAGATTCTTAAGTCAATCACTTGGAACGGATTTGAGGCCGTGATTTGTCCGCAAAATCCGTGGGCGGTTTTGGTTTATCGGCTGCCTGTAATAAAATCTCGTAGGTATCCAGTTACAAGGAGAACGAAATGAGTTTAGAAGCTCTCGGAATGGTAGAGACCAAGGGTTTTGTCGGTGCAGTCGAAGCCGCCGATGCAATGGTCAAGGCCGCAAATGTTCAGTTGGTCGGCAAGGAATATATCGGGGCCGGTTACGTTACCATTTTTGTCCGTGGTGATGTCGGGGCTGTTAAAGCGGCAACCGATGCCGGAGCCGCGGCCGCACGGCGCGTTGGCGAACTGATCAGTGTTCACGTTATTCCCCGGCCGCATAATGAGGTCGAGCGCGTGATCCCGAAGGGCGGCAAAATCGGCCTCAGCCCCGACGAAAAGTCCCTGCAGTCCGGCGGTGGACGGCAGCTAATGTCCGGTGACGGCGGTCAGGCAACTGCCCGCTCGACCGACGCTTCGAAAACGAAATCCAAATAGTCTCGATTGTCTTTAACGGCCTGCCTTCACTGGTTTGAGACGATATTACCCGCCAAAAAAGACAGATGGGCGACACCGACCTCATTTCTCAACAGGAAGCCCGGGACGCGGTAGAGGCGGCCCACAGGGCTTCTTTGTCCGTCGCAAAGCTCGACCAAACCCGTATCGACGAAATATGCGAAGCGATGGCAGGAGCGGCCCTGGCGGAATCCGCACGGCTTGGGCAACTCGCTCACGATGAGACCGGCTTTGGCAAGGCGGAGGACAAGCGTGAAAAAAATCGTTTCGCCGCCGAAGATGTTTGGACGCATTTTCGCGGATTGAAAACGGTCGGCGTTGTTTCGGACAAAGGAAGCATCGTCGAGATCGCTTCGCCGAGAGGCGTTGTGGCCGCGATCATCCCCTCTACTAATCCAACCTCAACCGCGATCTTCAAGATCATAATTTCGATCAAGTCGCGAAACAGCATAGTTCTGTCGCCGCATCCTTCGGCCGCGCGGTGCATTGCTGAAACGGCCCGCGTAATGCGTGAGGCCGGCGTGAAGCACGGCCTGCCCGGCGAAGCCGTTATCTGCCTCGCGAATTCGACCATCGAGGGCACCGAAGCCCTCATGAAACATAAAAAAACGGCGGTGATCCTCGCGACCGGCGGCATCGGGCTTGTGCGGGCGGCATATTCTTCGGGTAAGCCCGCATTCGGCGTCGGGCCGGGGAACGTTCCCGTTTTTATCGAACGGACAGCGAACGTTGAAAAAGCCGTGTCCGATATCCTGACCGGAACCTGTTTCGATAACGGCACGATATGCGCGTCCGAACAGTCGGTTGTCGTCGATGCTCCGATCAGCGATGAGGTCCGCGATCAGTTCAAACGTCAGGGCGGCCATTTTCTCAGTTCGTCGGAAGCCGACGCGGTCGCAAAAATATTGCTGACGCCGCAGCGTACACTAAATGCCGGCATCGTCGGAAAATCGGCGGATTACATTGCGAATCTGGCCGGGGTTTCGATCCCGCCTGAAACGCGATGTCTGCTGGCGGACTGCGGCGGCGTCGGCCGCGATTTTCCGTGGTCCATCGAAAAGCTGTCGCCGACGCTCGCCTATTTTGTTGTCGACGGACTCGAGGCCGGAGCGAACCGTTGTGAAGAAATACTAAAGTTTGGCGGCATGGGCCACACTGCCGGGATGCACACGCAAAGCCGCGATGCCGCCGTCCGGTACGGACAACAGATGCCCGCATCGCGCGTCGTTATCAACTCACCGACAACCCACGGTGCGATCGGTCTTTCTACCGACTTGCCGCCCTCGATGACGCTCGGTTGCGGATCGTGGGGCGGGAACGTCACTTCCGATAATGTGTCGCCGGTCAATTTGATGGATATTAAGAGAGTCGCGTTCGAATCGAAGCCGGTCAATAAACGTCAGTCCGTGCAGCCGCAAAAGGCCGCTGCGATGATACCGGACAAACCGCTGCCCAAGCGGGAACAGATAGCGGCGATCGTGGACGGTTTTTTAAGCCGCAAATTGGCCGACCTGCCGAAAGTTCAGGAAGCTTCGCCTCAGGTGGCCGAAACGGCCTCGCCGGTTAAGACCGTGATCCACGAATTGAGGCCGCAGTCGTTGACGGAAAATGGAGTTAAGCACGAACCCGTCGATTTTGTCAGCGAAGGCGATGTGCGGGCCGCGGTCGACAAGGGAGTGAAGATATACATTACGTCGAAGACGATCGTGACGCCCGCGGCACGAGACCTCGGCGAGGAGCGGGAAGTTTTTGCGAAAGTTTGATATCAGAGCATTGTTCTTGTCGGCGGCGATCACTTTATTTTTAGTGGCCGGGCAAAATGTGCTCGGGCAAAAATTACCGGCGGAGGCTGCTTCGAATCCGCCGCTTGCCGCATCGCTCAGCGTCGGCCTGGTGGTCGATAATTCGGGTTCGTATCGAACGATATTCGAGCGCGTGATCACTTCGACCAATGCCGTTATCGCCGATGCCCGGCCGGGTGATGAAGGATTTCTTGTAACTTTTGTCGATACGCCTAAGATCGTCCTGCGTCAGGAGATGACGTCGAACAAGCAGGAGTTACAGGATTCGGCCGAAAATATGTTCGTCGAGGGCGGACCGACCGCGATTCTTGACGCGGTAATGTTTTCGGCAAAGTACATGGCCGAACAATCCAAAGCCGAACCTGACAGGTCACGGGTTTTGATCCTGATTACGGACGGTGATGAGCGGGAGAGTGCCGCGTCGCTCGATGAGGTGGTAAAAGCCCTGAAATTCGCTAATATCAGGCTTTTCGTCCTTGGACTTTATGAGGAAAAGATTTACACGAAAGTGATCGATCGGCTGTGCAAAGACAGCGGAGGTGCCAAGTTTGTTCCAAAAACACCAAAGGAAACGACCGCGGCGATTTCCAGCCTTTTGTCTGCGATAAGGACGAAGTAAGATAATTTCATCAGATGCCGGGAACTTTAGTAGAAAAAGCGATATGTGAGTCCTGCGGCAGCGAGGTCCGTGACCGCTCGGCCTTTTGCTTCAATTGCGGCGAGTCCGTCGTGGTTGAGCCGCCTCCGCCGCCGATCGGAAAACCCGCGACCGGAACCTTGAATGGAAAGAACGCCAGTACCCTCGCATTTTCTGAAATGGAGCCGGCTCCAGTCCTGATGCCGGAAGGCGACCTGCCGATCGCGACCGAGGCGCCGAATGCGGAAAAAACCAGCGTTCCGATAACCAGGCCGCGTCGGACACGGCTTGTGAAAAAGACATTATCGCCGGTCGAGGTCGAATGGGTCGAAAATACCGGGTCGTCGATCGGGTATATTGTAGGGTCGGTGATCTTTGCGCTGGTCGCAATCGGCCTTCTTGTCCTGGCGATGTATTTGAGATAATTCATCGAAATGGAAATTGCCGCCGGAGTATTTTTTCTCGCTATAGCAGCCGGAGTCGTGTTTTTGGCCTGCCTTCTGCTGCTATACAAATTATTTAAGCGACGGCGCAAGTAGAAGCGGTCTATTCAAATATGCAAGCACTTGGAATGGTCGAATGCATGGGCCTGGTGGCGATGATCGAGGCGGCTGACGCAATGGTCAAGGCGGCGAATGTCCATCTTGTCGGTTACGAAAAGGTCGACGCGGGGCTGGTTACCGCCATCATTCGCGGAGAGGTCGGGGCCGTAAAGGCCGCGGTAGATGCCGGAGCTTCGGCCGCACGGCGTGTCGGGACCGTGACGGCGGTACATGTTATTCCACGTCCGCACGATGAGGTTGCCGACGGCATTCCGGTTATTGAAACCGGGGAAACCACGCGTAAGAAAATATCCGGTTCGGTGCCGGAATAAAAGACTTTTTTGAATAAGAAAGCCCGGGAAGGAGATATTCTTTCCGGGCTTTTAGCCTTTTTATCCGTACTTTATTTACTCAAATTGCATTCTCTTTCTTTCTCCTCTTTCATCCTTTTCTGTGGTCTGTCTTTTCAATCAAAAGATAGAAGGGTGACCACAGAATAAGACGACCAAGAAGAATGAAGATTCGGAAAACCTGCACGCGGCCTGAGTACTACCGGAGGTGAGTCATCTAACCAACTACTTGTTTTTCGTCGGTGAAGGTGAGTCGCCTTCCGCTACACGGCCGGCCTTGGTTATCGCGATCCGCTTTTCCTGCTTCGGCCCGTCGTTTACGACTACCTTGATGTTCCTGAAGGTGCCGTCCTTGCGGTCGTTGGTTGGTACGTAACCGATCGAGTACTGCATTCGAAGTTCCGAGGCGATCTCTTTGGCCATACCGGCCAATTCCGCCGTGCTGTTCGGGAAATAAGCCTTTCCGCCGGTTTCCGTTGCCATCCGCTGCAAGAAAGACTTTGCTTTGCCCTGCGGACTCTTTGAAATAAAGCCCGCGTCTTTGCTTAGTTCGCTGACGAATCCGATCGTATAAATCTGAACATCCGTTTCGCGGAGCATCTCGAAAAGCTGGGCCTCGGAATAAAAACTGTCCCGGTCCTCGCCGTCGGACACGACGATCAGGGCCCTTCGCTTACGATCTTCTTTTCCCCGCTGCTGCTCGTATTCGCTCACTTTTTCCGCCGCTAGGTAGACCGCGTCGATGATCGCCGTTTGGCCGCCTTCGATAAACAGGTTGTCGAGCGAGTCGTTCAGGTCGACCTTATTCTTGGTAAAAGGCTGCTCGATCGTGATCTTGTCGCGGCTGACGAACCGTATGACAATGGTTTCGTCTTCGGGCTTGTTGGTTGCGACAAGGATCTTGCCGGCCTCGATCACTTTCTCTAATTGCTGCCTGAGCGATCCGGAGTTATCGATGACCAAACCATAATTGGTTGGGACTTCGGAACGCGAAAAGAACTCGATGTTTTGAGGCACGCTGTCTTCGAAAATCTTAAAATCGGTTTCCGGCAGGCCATTTATGGGGCGGCTGTTGCGGTCGATAACGCGAACGTTCAGGTTGACGAGTTCGGTCTTTACCTCGGTAATGATGTCTTCTTCGCTCGGAGTTTTGACCGGCGAAGGCGTCGGTGTCGGCTGGGTGACGCCCGGTTTAGCGGCTGCCGGCGTCTGGGCGTCGACGATTGTGTAAGCAAGAACAAACGCCGCAACAAAACCAATCAGAGCAAAAAATGCAAAAGGGAAACGTTTCATATTCAGTCGGACGACAGCTACTTAAAATTTGACGCCGGTGTCGCGTAATAACCTTCGCGGCCGCGAACCGTTAGACGCGGCAAACCACGCGGAGGTTTCACCTTAACTTTCACCTTGCGCCATTTCCCGTCGGGCTGAAAGTCCTTAGGAGTGTAGCCTATCGAGTACTGGTGACGAAGCTCTAATGCGATCCTTTCGAATATTTCGTCCATTTCGACGTTGCTCGCGGGATAGAACGACTTGCCGCCGGTGACCGACGTCAATTCGTCCAGAAACGACTGCCCTTGCATCCCGATCGTGCTTCCGGCGTCACCGGCATCTATTATACCAACTGCGTAGGTAACTACGTCGGATTCTTTCATCAGGCGGCGAACTTCGCCAAAATTGTATCTCGAGGCGTTATCCTGGCCGTCACTGATAATGAGCAGGGCGCGTTTTTGATGGCTTCCACGCGTGACACGCTCGATTCCGAGGTAGACGGCGTCGTAAAGAGCTGTGTTCTGTCGCGGTTGGACCAGTGAAAGCTTTTCAAGCAGGGCCTCGCCGTCACGCGTACGGTCCATTACCAATTGGGCCCGACTGTTAAAAGCAATGAGGAAATACTCGTCCGAAGGATGGCTGGAAGCGACAAACCGTTTCAAAGCACTACGCGCCTTGGCGATCTTATCCCCGCTCATCGATCCCGAAACGTCGAACAGCACACCCACCGAGACGGGAGCATCGCTGTCGCTGAAATAGGTTATCTCTTGTTCCTGATTGTTGTCCTGAATGGCGAAAGCATTCTTTGTGAGGCCCGAAACATACCGGCCGTAAAGGTCGGTCACGGTCAAAGTGAGCGTAACGAGATCCGTTCTAAGAACGGTCGGCCTGCTTGGATCTTCGTCTGGCGGCGGCGTCGGCGCGGCGACCTGGGCGAACGCGGCGGCCGCAGACATCAAAAATAGGCCGATAAACGGCAATAACCGCCGAACGCAACAGCGACGGTCCAGGAAAACTAGATCGGCAAAGGCCATATTATCTCCAAGGGAACACTTGTATCTTAGGCGACCGGCACAACTTTCCGCAAGATAATTTTTCGATGTATTACGCCATAAAATGGTTGTTTGATCCCTAATAAATTAGATATGATTATTTGGCCGCAACTTTCGCCGATTTTCCGCGTGTTATCATAAGTTGTTATTACGGATAGACCAGCTCCGTATTCCCGAATAAAGCCGATGTCGGAATATATTTGCCGTTTAGGAACGCCCTCGGGCGAGATAGTTACCCGTATTGTCGAGGCTGTGGCCGCGGATGATGCGCGCTTTCAGCTTGAAAAGGAAGGTTTTCGCGTTTTCAATATCTCCGACGCCTCGGGCGGAGTTGCGTCGATGCTGCCGTTCGGCGGCGGCGGTAATCGCAAGGGCCGCGTCAAACAGGCCGACTTTCTACTATTCAATCAGCAGTTATCCGCCCTTTTACGGGCCGGTATCCCGGTCCTGCAATCTATCAACCTGCTGAAGAACCGTTCCGGTTCGTCCAATCTTCGAGAGGTCCTCATAGATGTTGAGGAAAAAATAAAAAGCGGCATTCCGCTTTCGGAGGCTTTCGAGGCCCAGGGAATTTTTCCAAAGATCTACACGGCGTCTATTCTCTCCGGCGAAAAGAGCGGTGCCCTCGACGATATCCTGCTTCGCTACGTCGATTATCTCAGGCGGAGCGTCGGCGTGTCGCGTAAGCTCAGAGGCGCACTCGCTTACCCGGCATTTCTTCTGCTTGCTTCGATATTGATGGTCGCGTTCCTTTCGCTGTATATCGTTCCGAGAATGTCGCAACTGTTCAATACTTTGAACGCACAGCGCGGCTTGCCGACCGTAACGGTGGTCGTTCTGGCCTTCTCGAATGGTGTCTCAAGAAATATCTGGTGGGTCGGGCCGCTCCTGCTGATCGGCGGATTGGCCCTTTTTTACTGGTTGAGAACGGAGCGCGGTAAGTTAAGTCTTCATCGCTTGCTCTTGAAAGTTCCGGTCGGCGGCGTCCTGATCCGCAACATGGCGACTTCGCAATTGTCGCGTTCGCTGTCGACTCTTCTTTCCGGCGGCATTACGGTGCCCGATTCCTGGGAAATAGCTTCGCAGGCCCTGAATAATCTCGAGCTGCGAAACCGGAGCACGGCCGTTATCCCGATGATCCGCGAAGGGCGCGGATTCACCGAGGCCATTCACGAGGCGAATTGGCTGCCCGAACTTGCGCTCGACATGATCGGTATCGGCGAAAAGTCGGGAAGCCTAAAGGAAATGCTCGACGAGGTCGCGGCCTTTTACGATGCCGAGGCCGAAGTACGACTTGAGCAGTTGACCACCTTACTTGAGCCATTGATCCTGCTTTTTATGGCAGGTGTTGTCGTCGTCATCCTGCTCGCGATCTATTTGCCGATCATCCAGACGATCTCGGCCGGGCCGGTCGGCGCCGGACGCTAGTTTTTATTTGGTAACTTCTTTCAAATGAGCGAACAAACAAACACCATGACGGCCAATCCATCTATGCCCACGATCGAGGTGGCGTCGTTTCTTGAAAATGAGCCGCCCGAGGTTGTCGAGGCAAAGCAGCTCGCAAAGCGGTACCGCCTGCCCTACATCGACCTGCTGCCGGCCGATCAGCCTTCGCCGATCGACTATGAAGAGCTTGCAAAGATTCCGGTGGAAATGATGCTTCGCGGGCATTTTGTGCCGTTGCGACGCGAGGGCCGGGACCTGCACACGGCGATGGCCGACCCGACCAACCTTGAACGGCTGGATGAGCTTGAGAACGTTCTGAATGTGCGGATCGTTCCTTACATCGCCACCCAGGGCGCCATCGACGTAGTTTTGAAAAAAGGCGACGCAACACAGCGCGTTCTTCAGGAAGCAGCGTCTACATTTAAGATCTCGCTGGTTAAGGAAACGGACCAGGGCGAAGAAGTACTCGACCTTGACCGGCTGGCGAGCGATTCGGACATGTCGCCGATCATCAAGCTGGTCGACACGATCGTCTATAACGCGATGGAATCACGTGCGTCGGATATCCACATCGAAGCCCAGGATCGCGACCTTCGTGTTAAGTTCCGAATCGACGGAGCGCTTTATCAAAAGGTCGACCCGATCGATATGGCCTATCACCAGACTTTGATATCGCGTATCAAGGTAATGTCCGAACTCGACATTGCCGAACGCCGCATTCCGCAGGACGGACGTTTCAGGGTTCGCTATAAAGGCCGCACTGTTGATTTCCGCGTATCGATCCTGCCGTCGGCCTATGGCGAGAATTGCGTTATCCGTATTCTCGATAAAGAACAGATCTCGGAAGAATTCAAGAATTTAAGTCTCGACGTAGTCGGCTTTGACGAAGAGGACATTAAGCGTTTCAGGCTCTATATTAAAGAGCCTTATGGGATGGTGCTCGTCACCGGTCCGACCGGTTCGGGTAAAACGACGACACTTTACGGAGCGTTGAACGAGATCAGAAACGAAGAAGACAAGATCATTACGATCGAAGACCCGGTCGAGTATCAGTTGCAGGGAATCATGCAGATTCCGGTCAACGAGAAAAAAGGCCTGACGTTCGCTCGAGGCCTTCGTTCGATCCTGCGTCACGATCCGGACAAGGTCATGGTCGGCGAGATTCGTGACGAAGAGACGGCGCAGATCGCAATCAACTCTGCCCTGACCGGCCACCTTGTATTTACGACCGTCCACGCCAACAACGTTATCGACGTCATTGGCCGCTTTCTGAACATGCAGGTCGATCTTTACAATTTCGTAGCCGCATTGAACTGCGTGCTCGCCCAGCGCCTTGTCCGCAAACTCTGCCCGACCTGTAAACGAAAATACCAGCCGACCGATACCGAGATAGTAGAGTCGGGACTGCGGCCTAAGGACGTGAGTGATAAGACCTTTTATCGTAACGTCGGCTGCGACGCCTGCAATCACACCGGATATCGCGGTCGAACCGCCATCCACGAACTCCTTGATATGTCGGACACCGTTCGCGAAATGATCATTGCCCGCCGCCCCGGTTCCGAGATCAGGCGGCAGGCTGAAAAAGAGGGGCTCTCCTCACTTCGCGAATCGGCGGTAAAAAAGGTTTACGCCGGCCAGACGACCTTGCACGAAATAAATCGAGTGACGTTCGTTGAAGAGATCCGCTGAAGTCGGCCTTATCCGGCAGATCGCTGGCGATTTTCTAATGCTTCGCCGGCTGTGACGATCGCCGCTCCGAGCAGAAAAATATCTTTGATCAAAAACGCTCCTGTCGCCGTTGTGACCGGCAGCGGAAACCCGGCCACGTCCGACCACGCCCCCGGCGTTGTGAACAAAAAACTCAGCGTCGTCAATGTCATACCGATGGCTCCGATGCTGCCGATGGCCGAAAGGCGTGAGTTCAATAGCCGCAAGGCTATCAAAACAGCAAAAACGATCTCAGTCGAACCGATTACATTTGAGACCGCTTGCACGCTCAGGACGGAATACATCCATGACATTAAGGGACTGTTGGCAATCAGCGGCTGGATCGCCTGGGCCTCGGCCGGATGAAATTTGAACGAGCCGTAATAAAGTAAAATTCCGACCAGACCGTAGCGCAAAACGCCGATTCCGACGCCGCTTAGAATTTGTCCGAGGCGGGCTATATTTACGTTCCGAAGTTGGTAATCGTTTCCCGCCGCCGCTTCTCTTGCCATACTGACCATTTTGGTTCCTCGCTACTTTTTAATTGATAACCTTTACGGTCTTACAATCGTCGGGTGGTTGAATTTTATTCCGGCGGTTAAAAGAATGGAGGGCGGGGAATCTGCACGCGCGGGCGAAAATTTACGAAACCGAATTCAAAATCTCCCGATAAATTCGGGCGTCGACGTTTCCGCCGCTTACTATTAAACAGACCTTTTTTGCGGTAAACATTTCCGGCCGCGAAAGGATTGCCCCGAGCGTCAATGCCCCGGTCGGCTCGCTCTTAAGATTTGCGAGACTGAAATAGAGTCGCACCGCTTCGGCGATATTCTCGTCGGAAACTTCGATAATATCGGCAACGCCGTTTTGAATGATCGGCCAGTTTAAATTTCCAAGAGAGATCGTCCGGGCGCCGTCCGCGATCGTCATCGGCTCGGTCTCGTTGGCGATGATCTTTCCGGCTTTTAGAGACCGGGCCGCGTCGTTTCCAAGCAAAGGCTCGGCGCCGTAAACTTTCGCTGTGTTTCCGTTCCGGCAAAGCCCCGTGATCGTGCCGGAGATCAATCCGCCGCCGCCGACCGGAACGAGGATTACATCGAAATCTTTTTGTGACAGCTCATCGCCGAGCGTCGAATTGCCGTCAATTACATGTTGATCGTCATAGGCGCTGGCGAGATAAGCATCGGGCATCGTTTCGGCCAACTGCGCCACGCGTTCGTTCCGGCCGACTACTTTTGTATCGACCAAATCGACCGTCGCTCCGTAGCCCCGAACGGCGTTGATCTTGACCTGCGCCGACGTGACCGGCATCACGACCGTACATTCTTTTCCCAGAAGCTTGCAGGCATAAGCCAACGCCTGGCCGAAATTCCCGGACGACGCGGTCAGAATCGCATCGTTCGGCACGTTCAGGGCCAGATTGTACGCCGCGCGAAACTTAAAACTGCCCGTGTGCTGAAACGTTTCGGTCGCAATTGTTAGATCAAGGCCCAGGTAATCGCAAAGCTTGGAAGATCTTAAGAAGGTTGTCGGGCGAATGGCGTCGTGCAGTGATAACATATACGGTAATCGCAAGTGTATAATCCCCGCGTGAACGGGGCAAGTTGTGTCTATATGAGGAGGGTTTATCGATCACGATGCCGAGTAACGAGATCAAAGAAATGATGGACATGCTATATGCCCAGGCGCAAATGCGTTTTGGGTCATTGATCAAGGGGCGCTGGTTTTATGACGGCAATGATTGTCCCGGATGTGGCAAAAAGATCGGCGCAATGAAATACAAAGGTAAAGACGCAATGTCGCTGAATTCGTTTATTTTTCGCGATCATGGCGTTTTGATTATTTATTTGCTGTGCGGCAAGTGTGGAAACAAAGTTGTCAGAGCCACTAGCGATACTCCCTTACACGCAGAGATCGAAAAGAACCTGAAACAAGGCTTCATAAAGCAAATGGGGCACTAAAAATAATGTCAAAAGCACAATTCGGGATGATCGGCCTGGGGACGATGGGTCGCAACTTTCTGCTAAATATTGCGGAACACGGCATCAGCGGTGTCGGTTATGACCTTGATGCCGCCAAACGCGCGCTGCTATTAGAAGAAGGTGCGGGAATGCCGCTCGAAGTCGGCAACGATCTCGCCGATTTTCTTGCAAAATTGGAATCGCCGCGGAATATCATGCTGTTGGTGCCGGCGGGGCCGATTGTCGATTCGGTGATCAACGACCTGCTGCCGCATCTGGACCGGGACGATCTGATCATCGACGGAGGTAATTCGCATTTTACGGATACCGATCGCCGCGATGCCGATCTTGCCGCAAAAGGCTTTGGATTCATGGGCGTGGGTGTCAGCGGCGGCGAAGAAGGTGCGCGGCACGGTGCCAGTATTATGCCGGGCGGGCGGCGTGATTTTTACGACCGGATCGAAGGTACTCTTCAAGCAGTTTCAGCCAAAGTCGACGGCGAGCCGTGCGTTGCCTATATGGGAACAGGTTCGGCCGGACATTTCGTCAAAATGGTCCACAACGGAATCGAGTACGGGCTGATGCAGATTTTGGCCGAGACTTACGATTTCATGCATCGCGTGCTGCGGATGGATTACGAGCAAATGAGCGACAC
>JABFSB010000127.1 GCA_013140875.1 Acidobacteriota bacterium | reverse complement strand
CGCCGTGGGTGATGACCGTGCCGCTGATCGTGCTGGCGTTCCTATCGACAGTCGGCGGCCTTGTCGGAATTCCGTATGCGATGAGTTCGCTGGTCGGAGCGGGAGATGTCAATGCATTCGAACATACGCTCGATCCGGTGATCGCGAAGAAGGGCGGCCACGAGGAACATTCACCCGCAGCCGTTGGGGCACCGGAAACGAAAGAGGTCAAACATTTTTTTGCCGCTTCGGCACCTGCCGCCGCGGGTGCCGAAGCGCACGAAGAACACTCACCCGAAGTAATTTTTAAGGAGCGGATGCTTGCATTGCTTTCAGTGGTGCTAGCTGGAATCGGTATCGGTCTCGGATTCCTCTTGTTCTTGAAAACCCCGCTCCGCAAAATGCCGCTGATCCTCGAGCAAAAATGGCGGCTGGACGAATTTTACAACGGCTACATCGTCGACCCGCTGACCAAACTTTCGCGCGAAGGCTTATGGAAAGGCTTCGATCTCGGCTTTATCGACGGAATCGTCAACGGCATCGGCCATTTTGTTGCGGAGCTCGGCAATTTGGCACGGCAGATCCAGGTCGGATTCGTCCGCAGCTATGCTGCCATAATCATGCTCGGGGCGATTGCGGTTCTTGGTTACTTTATTTATTACGGGTTAAAGCTTATCAGCTAACATGGATTTCATTACTGAAAATCTGCTCACAATTCTGGTCCTGCTTCCGGTGTTCGGAGCCCTTGCTTTGCTCGGCCACCAAATGTTCTGGAAACAGGAAGCGCAGTTGAAGTGGGTGACGCTTCTTTTCACGATCGTTAATTTTCTGATCTCGCTCTTCCTGCTGGCTGACAAAGGAGCGGCTTCGGCGAGCGGGTTCTTTTTCGAAAAGAATATACCGTGGATAAAAGCGATCAACACCAACTATCATGTCGGCGTTGACGGGCTGAGTCTCTGGCTGGTGATATTGACGACGTTCATAATGCCGATCGCGGTTATCTCGACCTGGCACGCGGTTGAGAAACGCGCGACCGCGTTTTACATCTTTCTGCTTCTGCTGGAATCGGCGATGATCGGCGTTTTCGTTTCGCTCGATCTGCTCGTTTTTTATTTGTTCTTTGAAGCGTCGCTGATTCCGATGTTTTTCCTGATCGGCATCTGGGGCGGCGAAAACCGCATCTACGCGGCGGTCAAGTTTTTTATCTTTACGGCGCTCGGCAGTTTGCTGATGCTGGCGGCGATAATTTCGCTTTACTATCTGCACGCCGAAGCCACCGGCGTCGGAACTTTTGATTTCGTTACTCTGCTGAATACGCTGAAACTTGGCAATCTTGTATTCAGCACCACCGCCGGGGCCTTGTTGTTCTTTGCGTTCGCACTGGCATTCTCCATCAAAGTGCCGCTGTTCCCATTTCATACTTGGCTGCCCGATGCTCATACCGAGGCACCGACGGCGGGATCGGTTATCCTCGCCGCCGTACTTCTGAAAATGGGAACTTACGGCATCATGCGTTTTTGCTTTACCCTGTTTCCAGATCAATCGCGCGAGTTTGCACCGCTGTTTATTATCTTGGCGATCATCGGCATCATTTACGGAGCGTTGGTCGCGATGGTCCAGCCGGACGTAAAACGCCTGGTCGCATATTCGTCGGTCGCACACATGGGCTTTGTCATCCTCGGAATGTTTTCGTTCACCGAATGGGGAATGCAGGGCGCGGTTTATCAAATGCTGAATCACGGCGTGTCGACCGGTGCGTTGTTCCTGCTGGTCGGTTTTATTTACGAACGGCGGCATACCAGACAGATATCCGATTTTGGCGGACTTGCGAACGTGATGCCGATCTACGCGACGATCTTTGTAATAACCGCAATGTCGTCGGTCGGCCTGCCGTTCCTGAACGGTTTTGTCGGTGAATTTCTGATCATGCTCGGCATGTGGAAATCGACCGTACTTTCCACCGTCTCGACCAATTGGAACTACGTTGCCACGATGCTCGCGGGAACCGGCGTGATCTTTGCCGCCGTCTATTTGCTGTGGATGATCCAACGCGTCTTCTTCGGCAAGGTAACGAACGACAAAAATCGCTCGCTCAAAGACCTCAGTTATCGCGAGATAGGTTTGATCGCGCCGCTTGTTTTTCTGATGGTGTTCATGGGCGTCTACCCGCGGCCGTTTCTTGATGCGACGGAAAAAGCAGTAGTCGAGATCCAGAAACGAGTAATGCACCGAGCCGGCGGCGAGGTTGTAAAAACAGAGGAAGAACATTGATAATATCGAAACGGGTCAATTTATGCGCAGCGAATTTACAGCGATTATCGAACAAGATGAGGAATGGTATGTCGGCTATTGTCCGGAAATTCCCGGTGCGAATGGCCAGGGAAAAACTGTCGATGAATGTCGGGCAAATCTTGCCGCGGCGATCGAGTTGATCCTTGAAGATCGGCGCGAAGATGCATTCCGGGGCCTGCCAACTGAGGCAATTCGAGGTACTGTCGAAGTCGGCGTATGAAACGCGGATCATTGTTGCGACATCTGCGCCGACACGGTTGTTACCTAAAACGCGAGGGCCGCGAACACTCGCTATGGAGCAATCCTCAAACCGGAGCGACGGAGGCAGTGCCTCGACACGCTGAGGTTTCAAATCTTCTCGCAAAGAAAATTTGCCGTAATCTTTCGATTCCGACGCCATAAAGAAATGATCTTATTTGCAGAACTAGTAAACCCAAACGTCAATATTTCGAGCATCGCGCCAGAGCTTATGGTCGCCATTGCGGGAATTGCGGCCATGGTTTACGACAGCTTTTTCCCAAACCAGCGGCGTGTCACCGGGGTTATTTCGCTAATGGGCCTCGCCTTTTCGGCCATTTTGCTTGGCATGATGTGGACGGACGGCCATCACGCCTCCGCGTTCAACGGAATGATCGCCCACGACAACCTGAGAATGGCCTTCTCGTTCGTCTTTCTTTTCGTCACGGCGATGACCATTCTGATCTCGACTGTTTGGGTCGATAACGAAAATGTCCCGGTGGGCGAATATCACTCGCTGTTGATGTTCGCGACATTCGGCATGATGCTGATGGCATCCGGCAACGATCTCGTTGTGCTTTTTCTCGGCCTTGAAACGCTTTCGATTGCGACCTATGTCATGGCGGGTTTTCGTAAATCCGATCTTAAATCGAACGAGTCGGCGATGAAGTATTTCATTCTTGGTTCGTTCGCTTCTGCTTTCCTTTTATACGGAATGGCCTTGATCTACGGTGCGACCGGCTCGACGAATATTACCGAGATCGCCGCGAAAGTTGCGGACCCGAACTT
Organism: Acidobacteriota bacterium; assembly: GCA_013140875.1. GTDB lineage: Bacteria > Acidobacteriota > Blastocatellia > Pyrinomonadales > Pyrinomonadaceae > OLB17. Next base: position 1,798 of record JABFSB010000127.1, on the reverse strand, counting down.
CCCTGCTCTGTTATTGATCGGAGCAGCCACGCTGATCATCGGTTTTGGATTTAAGGTCGCGACCGTCCCCTTTCATATCTGGACACCTGACGTTTACGAGGGTGCTCCGAGCCCGGTTACCGGGTTTATGGCCGCCGGGCCGAAGGCGGCCGCTTTTGCGTCGTTCATCAGAGTTTTCGTTCTCGGCTTTCCGCTGATCGCCGGCGTGCAGGCTTCGGGTTATTTGCATGAAACCTGGATAACCGTTCTTAGCATTATGGCTATCCTATCCATGACGGTCGGCAATGTCGCCGCGATCATGCAGAACAATATCAAACGAATGCTGGCCTATTCGTCGATTGCTCACGCGGGTTACGCGCTTGTCGGGTTCCTGGGCGCGGGTGCCGCCTCGAACCCCGTTGAGCGCGATGCGGCAATTGCTTCGGTCGCTTTCTACATGCTCACCTACGCGATAACCAATCTCGGGGCTTTCGCGATCATCACGCTGCTTGGCCAAAAGAACGACCGCCGCACCGAGTTCGACGATTACAATGGCATCGGCTTTAAATCGCCAATGCTTTCGTTTACCCTCTCGCTGTTCATGCTCAGCCTGCTGGGCATTCCGCTAACGGCCGGGTTTATGGGCAAGGTGCTCGTCTTCCGCCCGGCTCTTGAGGCGCAAAATGCACTGCTCACAGTCGTCGTGGTTGCGGCTGTCATTAACACCGCTATCTCGGCCTACTACTATCTGCGGTTGGTCGTCGTTATGTTCTTCAAGGAAAGAACGACGCAGTGGCTGGAACCGAAAATGCCGGTCGGACTGGCGGCGGCGTTGTTGATCGCGGTCATCGGCGTATTTTATTTCGGCATTTTCAGCGACAGCGTCATTGAAAAATTCTCGCGATCGACCCGCACCGTCGGGGCCGTCCAGAAATAAGCCGCGGCAGATGTTTACTGAAATAGACCTCGAAAACTGGCCCCGCAAAAGCACTTACGAGTTTTTCACCGAGTTCGACGATCCGTTCTTCGATTTCACCGCGAACATCGACATCACCCGGCTTCACAAATTCGTAAGGGCAAACGATCTCTCGATCTCATTATCGACGCTTTTTTACGTAATGAAGGCCGCCAACGAGATCCGTGAATTTCGCATACGGCTTCTGGATGGAAGGTTGGTCGAGTTCGATCGCGTGGAAGCGACGCAGACGATTTTGAACGAAGACGAAACGTTCTCTTTCGCCTACTTTGAATCTCGCCCCGATGTCTTTGCGTTCAATGAAAACGGGCAGGCGGCGATGGATAAATACAAACGGCTGAAAACCTTCGATGTTGAATCGCATCGCATCGATCTAATATATTTCAGCGTCATCCCGTGGATTTCGTTTACAAGCTTCAAGCACGCTTCGCGTCGGGATCCTACGCGGACGGTCCCGCGAATCGTTTTCGGAAAGATATTCGACGACGGCCCGGCGAAGAAAATTCCGTTCTCGGTGGAAGCGAACCACATGATAATGGACGGCTTCCACGTCGGAAAATTATTTAACCGTTTTCAGGAGTTGATCGAAAATCCGTAGTGTTGTTTTTCATCTTTTCTTCTTATTCTTCTTCGTCCGTGGGTTGACTCAGAATTTGACCACGGACGAAGAGGAATAAGAAGAAAAGATGAAGGAAGCCAAGGCTCATGTATCATCCGTATTCCGACTCCATCTCCGATGGAATGAAATGAACGCAATCACCTCCATCATTGAAAAACTTCAGGACGCGTGGATTCCCGCGATTTATAGCGAAAAGGTCCGCACCCGGCGGACGCGTTCGTACG
>JABFSB010000217.1 GCA_013140875.1 Acidobacteriota bacterium | reverse complement strand
GTGATTAATAACCGCAAACTTGATAAGGGAGACGGGCAGCTTCTCGACCATTATGTTCTGAAAAATGCCCATGAGCGAGATCTTGTTTCCCATTTCGATGCGAACGTCATCGCAAAGCAGGGTATATCTTAATGTCAGGTTTTCAGTTTCCATGATTCTTGGACTAGAAAGTGGCAATCGCCCGGCGCTTTCAAAAGCGAAAAGTCAGACCTTACTTAGAATCCGATCTCTTCCTTGGTGATCTTTGTCTCTTCACTTTGTGAGCTTCGTGTCAGATTTCTTTTTCAACACAAAGAACACAAAGACGCAAAGGACGCGGAGCAAAATCAGGTCGCTCGCAGCGAGCTTACGATACGCCGTTTTCTAAGCCTTGTACCGATTTTACTTTTCCTTAGCCGCAGGTCAAGAGTATAATGAAATTTCAACCTCAGCGATTTTGGATTGGACATGCTTTATTACGTCTTGATCGGTCTCTGTTTTTCGTTGTTGGGAGTAGCGGGTCTTCAATTGATGTACCTGTTCTACCTCGACCGAATGGACCGTGAGCGAAAAAAGCGTGTTGCCGAACTCGAGCATCGCTGCAAAATTCTCTCGGCAAAACTTTCGGCGGCCCAAAATACGATCGAAGTGCAGGAAGAGCGAATTGAAAATCTCGAGGTTTTCCAGAATCGAAACGAAGAGGCCTGGGCCGACGTGATCGAAGAAAATTAGTTACGATTTACTCAGAAATTAGCCACGAATGCACGAATTACTGACTGACTTATTCGTGCATTCGTGGCCTACTTTTTCAATTCAGCGATCGTCGAGCCCCAACCACCGGAAAACTCGTCACCCGATTTGAATCCTTTCACAAAATCCGTATCGGCCAGGACCTTTCTCGTCATTTCCCGCTGCACGCCCACGCCTTTTCCATGAATAATGCGTACAAATTTAAATCCTTTTGTTCGGGCCTCGGCCAGATAAGCGATAAGCACCGCCTGCATATCTCTGGGTTGAAAAGCGTGAAGGTCGATCGAGTCGGTTATTTCGATCTCGACCGGCTCAGGAAACGGGTTTTCATCCGCCGCTAAAAGTTCGGTCATTATCTGGATTTGGCCTGCATGTACTGGGCAATATCCTCGGGCTGCGTGACCTTTATGCGATTTTTGTCGCGAAAAACGACAAACCGCTTTTCGTCCATTCGGCCCTCGGGGTGACGCAGCTTGAGCGTGAAGGTCTTATTGTCGCGTTGCCCCTCGACCTTTAACGGGAGCGTTCCCCAGACATCGCCGCTGGTCCGCCATACCGTATAGAAGCTCTGATCGTATTTATCGAACGCGAGTACCAGAATGCCGTCGAAATCGGGCTCGACACCGTCGATGGCCTTGACCTGGTTGGTCCTGGGCAAGATCACCCCATTACCGGGCGATCCGACTTTTTCATTCAATCCCACCTTGTCGGCTAAATCGGTATCAAGCCGCTGCCAGGTAACGAACTTTCGGTTGTTCTGCTGAAAAAAAACGATATCGCTCGGAACTTGCAGTTCGACCTGGCGGCCGAAAAGCCATCCCGCCGGGGCGGGCGAAATCGACGGGTCCATTTTTACCTGGTACCAGATATCATACTTTTCATCCAATTTCTCAGGCTCATTCGCTTCTTTCGCCGCTTCGATCTCTTCGTTTTTGGTTCGTTTGCGCTGCTTTTGATCACCCTTCGCCGCATCATCGACGTCGGGCACTTCCTGTTTTGGAACGAACCTCCAGGTCATGATCTCGAAGGTCGAGCCGTTGCCGAGTTTAAACAGCACATTTTCCGGCGCCATATCCGGTGCAAGTCTCAGGTTGGAAGCAGCTCTCAGCTGTCCGGCGGCCTGCGGCGGCAAATTCTGAAATTCCTCGGCGAGTTTTTTCGATTTCTCGAGGACCTCGTTGGTGATAACGTGCTGGGCCTCGATCCAGCCTTCGGTTGCGGCTTCGTCATGGGCCCGAACGCGATACCAAAGCACTTTTTCGAAAGTCATCTCGTCCAGCTTGTCGAGCTTTTCGCCCCGTTTTACTTCGAGGAGGTCCGCGGCGACAACGGCATAAGACGTGCGGATCTCGGCAGTCTTCGAGATAACCGTGGCGGTATCGGTGAGACCGATCACGTTGGACACGCCGCCGATCGTGCTTTCGATCAGCCCGCATCCCGATTGCAGGAACAGAACCGCCGCAAGGAAACAAACTATCGATCTTTGCTTAATACTATTACTCATTTTCGGGTCAACTTACGCCAGCTATTATACCCCAATTTGTCGAGCAACGCCCTTTGCCGGCCATCGGGTTTTTGCTTAATACGCAAGCGGGATCGCGAAATTCCGCTCGCTTCGTCCTCAAGCCCAGCGGCCGTGATCAGCACGGACCAGTTTATTGTCTTGTCGCCGCGAACCAGGTCATTCACGACCGGATCGGTCGCCGGATAACGAGCCAAAGCCTTGAGCACGACTTCCTTACCATCAACTGCCGCAGCCGTGAATTTGTGTGAATCGAATAACTTTCTAAAGACCGATTCGACCGAGTCTTTTCGGTTTGAAGCCTGAAGTATCGCCAGATCGCACAAAAACGCCGCGACCATCCCGCGTGCGTACAAGTGCGTTTCTCCGCCAGCCAGACGGTTTTGCGAAAGCTCCAGGAGCGATCGACGCCGGGTTTGCGAACTATCGATGTTTCGGGCCCGCGACAGCGTGTCGAGAAAATCATCGAATCCGATCTGGTTCATCGCGACCGCCGTTTTCAACGATTGATAGAGAGCGAAACCCTCGTAAAACCAATCGTAACGTCCGGCCAGGTTAACGCCGTTCGGAAGCCAAAGGTGAAACAACTCATGCCGAAGCTGCTCATGCAGCCTTTGCAGCGATTGCCCTTTGAACGCGGTGTCGGCCGATAAAAGTAAAACTGTCGAGCCGCGAGTCTCGGCCTCCCACGTTCCCGGCGGCACATTGGCCTGCGGAAACGGGATCAGTGCTACCGTTGGCATGGTCGCTGGTTCGCCGCCGAAAATGCGTTTGTATTCGGCGTAGATGTTCGAAACAAAACCGCCGGCTTCAACGTCGGTAAAATGCCATGAACCGCCGATCGCGACGGCCGGCGTGCCCGTGTTTTCGCGCAAATCTTTGCCCGCGATAAATACGGCACGCGAGACATTGTTTACCGCGTATATTCCCTCGCCGCGGCCGGCATCGCTGGAAACGATCTTCCATGACGCCGGTATCTTGAAAGCAATCGACGCCTGAGGGTCTTCATTTACTGTCGGGAGCGGCAGCACGTCGTCCAGCATCAAAACACCCATATCCGCGCCGAGCCACGAAGCGTGTGCGGCCGAACGGGCATCAGCACCGGGCCGTAAATCGATTCGATAGCTGAATGCGGAAATGCCGTTTTCAGCAACATACTCATTCGAAGCAAAGCGCCGCGAGGCCAGCCGTTTTCCTTGCTCATCGAACAACACAAGCTCCGATATCCTTGCCGCCGGATCGGGAAGCCCGATCACCGCACCGGCAAATGAAAAGTTTTTTCTGCTTTTCGGATCGGAGAACCGTCCCTCGACAACGGCCGTCCGTTTTTGCTCATCCAGCATTATTTCGGCCGCTAAATACTGACCGAAGCCGACGATCGGCAAGATCATGATCGCGAAAACGATCGTTGCGGCTGAAATTAAGAGGTTGTGGTGCTTTGACATCGAAAAAGGCTCGGAACTAAACTGTTTGCTTGTCGTACCGAATTGTTGGACTCACTTTTATTAAGGATAGTTATTTCATGAGTCTTATCAAGATAATAATCTACGTACTGGTACTTTTGCTCGGACTCTTATTCTTTGGGCGGTTTTTCGCTTGAGGGATTTCTGAAAAGTTTTCGAACCTCTCCACGACTTGTGCGTTTAAGCGCGGATTTTAACGCAAAGAACGCGGAGGTACGCAGAGTTCGCGGAGAGATATTGATTTTCCGGAAATCTTCTTTTGCTGACAGTTAGAAAGTATATTTTGGATCGGCGGAGCGGTCGCTTTAGGCCGCTTTTTCTTTTTTTATGAATGACTTTAAGAAGGTTAGGCGTGCCCTGATCAGTTTGTCGGACAAGACCGGGGCGGTTGATTTCGCCCGTTCAATCTCGGCTCTGGGCGTAGAGATAATTTCAACGGGCGGCACCGCCAAGTCCTTGCGTGACGCAGGTTTGTCCGTCACCGATGTTTCGGATGTTACCGGATTTCCCGAGATGATGGACGGCCGCGTAAAGACGCTTCATCCAAAAATTCACGGCGCTTTCCTTGCCCTTCGCGACAATACCGAGCATGTCGAGGCGATGAAAAAACACGCGATCGAGCCGATCGATCTCGTGGTCGTCAATCTTTATCCGTTCGAACAAACGATTGCAAAAGAGGGCGTAACGCTTGAGGAAGCGGTTGAGAATATCGATATCGGCGGCCCCGCAATGATCCGCTCCGCATCGAAAAACTGGCGCGATGTCGCCGTCGTAACCGATCCGGCACTTTACGAAAGCATCATCGAAGAATTGAACGTAAACGATTGCTCGCTTTCGCTCAACACGCGGCAGCGGCTGGCGGTCCTTGCCTACACGCGGACCGCGAGCTACGACCTGGCGATATCTGCTTATCTTGCAAAACAGCTTTCGGATAAAGACCTGGCCTTCCTCGAACCGCACAACCCGCTTGGACATCTCGTTTTTATCGAAGCCGACGAATTCGCAGAAGGCAGAAACACGAGCGGTAGCGAGTGTGCCCCAACCGAAAACGCTATCGTAACAAGCTCCGAATTGCCCGACCACCTCGATCTCCAACTCACAAAAGTCACCGATCTCCGCTACGGCGAGAATCCTCATCAAAAAGCGGCTTTATACAAAACCGATGAACCCGGCGGCATCGCAAATGCCGAACAGCTCCACGGCAAGGAAATGTCGTTCAATAATTACGTCGACGCCGAAGCCGCTTGGAACCTCGTAAGCGATTTCGAGGAGCTTGCCGTCGCGATAATAAAACACACCAACCCGTCCGGCGCCGGCGTCGGAGCAACCAACGAGGAAGCCTACCGCCGAGCGCTTTCAACCGATCCAGTCTCGGCCTTCGGCGGCATCGTTGCCTTCAACCGCGCAGTCG
>JABFSB010000467.1 GCA_013140875.1 Acidobacteriota bacterium | reverse complement strand
AAATATCAAAAACTACAACAACGGCCTCGGCCATCCGCTGACTGTTTTGAATCTGGCAAGGATGATTCTTACGACGTCGCGGTCCTGGAAATGGGAATGTCGACGCCGATGAACGAGATCGCTCGGCTCTGCTCGATCACGCCGCCGGACATTTCGGTCGTTCTGAACGTGCTGCCCGTGCACGTCGAGCATCTCGGCTCGATCGAAAACGTCGCAAAGGCGAAGGCGGAGATCGTTGAAGGAATGAAGGATAACGGCACCGCCGTGCTGAACGCGGACGACCCGCGAGTGCTCGCCATGCGCGACATTGCAAAAGGCCGCGTGATCACCTTCGCTATCGATAACGAAGCCGACATCCGCGCGGTCGACATTTTGTTCCCGCGTTTCGGTCAAACCACTTTCGATCTCGTCACACCTACCGGTTCGGCTTCGGTCGATTTTCCTTTGAATGGCCGCCACAACATCTTAAATGCTCTCGCCGCCGCCGGAGTAGGGCACGCATCCGGGATGTCCGCAGCCGAAATTGCGTCCGCGTTGGCCTCGGCGGTGCCGCCGCCGCAGCGGGGCGAGATATTGCATTTCAAGCAAGGGTTTACGGTCGTCAACGATTCGTACAATTCCAATCCGACGGCCTTGCTTTCGATGGTAAACACGCTGGTCGAGGGCGGAGCGTCCGCAAAGCGAAGGATCGTCGTCGCAGGTGAAATGCTCGAACTTGGTAAGGATGAAATTGAGTTACACAGGCAGACGGGTCGTGATATCGCCGCGGCGGGTGTGGATAAACTGATCGGAGTTCGCGGCCTCGCCGTTGAAATGGTCGACGGCGCGAAAGAAGCCGGTCTTGCCGATGCGGAGTTTGCAGAAGATTCGGACGCCGCGGCGGAGCTTTTGCTTGGGCAGATAAGGGAAGACGATCTTGTTCTCGTAAAAGGTTCGCGCGGCGTCCGAACCGAAAAAGTCGTCGAGGCACTATTGAAAAAATTCGATTTGGAGAAAGCGTAACGCTGGCCGCCGGACCAATTTCTTCGACCGTCGTCACGTTGCCGATTTGAAAGCTGTTTGAAAACCCCAAGGCATTGTGAATTGTAAATTGGCCATTGTTAATTGGTTTTAATGAAATCTTTTCGATTAAACCAATTAACAATTTGGCAATTAACAATTTACAATTTTGTTGTTGTCTTTCGAGTTTTCAAGCACTTTCAGTATAAAAAGACATCGGTAATAATCCGGGCGCATGCTTTATTACTTTCTTTACCAACTGATTTTCCGCGAGTACGGGCAGACCAGTGAATCGTACTTTTTTAAGGGGCTGAACGTTATTCAATACGTAACGTTCCGAACCGCGATGGCCACGATCACGGCCTTGCTTATTTCGCTGCTTTTCGGCGGGAAGGTGATCAAAAAGATCAGATCTTTGAACGTCGGCCAGGAAATTCGCGAAGAGCTTTCGGAAGAGCATCAGGCCAAAAAAGGAACGCCGACAATGGGCGGCGTTTTGATCCTCGGTGCAGTTCTTTTATCGACTGTTTTGTGGGCAAGGCTCGACAGTATTTTTCTTTGGCTCGCACTCGGTGCGACCGTTTTGTTCGGGTTGATCGGGTTTGCCGATGATTACATCAAGATCGTCAAGAAACGCAGCCTCGGACTTACAGGTAAGGAGAAACTGGCCGGCCAGCTCTTCACCGCCGGAATCGTCTGGGCCGTCCTATATTTTTTGACCAATTACACGTGGAACCTGAGCATTCCTTTCATAAAGGCCACGGCCGAAACGAATCCTGAGATCAGTATCAGCTATGTCGGCCCGTTTATTTACCTGGTCTTTATCATTTTTGTACTGCTTGGTTCATCGAACGCGGTGAATCTTACGGATGGCATGGACGGCCTTGCGACAAGCATTACATTCGTTGCAATGTCCGCATTGACGGCGTTGACATATGTAGCAAGTGACAAGCGTTGGGCAGAATATCTTGATATGACGCACAACCCGTCTTCGGCTGAATTGACGGTTTTTTGCGGAGCGATGGTTGGGGCGAGTCTCGGCTTTCTGTGGTATAACGCTCCGCCCGCCGAGGTGTTCATGGGCGATGTCGGTTCGCTGGCAATCGGCGGGGCATTGGGTACAGTAGCTATTTTGACAAAGCAGGAGTTCCTGCTTCCATTCATCGGCGGAATATTTATTATCGAGGCCGTGTCCGTGATGATGCAGGTTTCGTTCTTTAAATTTACGAAACGCAGCAGCGGCGTCGGAAAACGCATTTTCCTGCAGGCGCCATTGCATCATCATTTTCAACTCGCTGGATGGAAAGAGCCGAAGATAGTGTTCAGGTTTTTGATCGTGGCGATATTGTTCGCATTGTTGAGTTTGTCGACGTTGAAACTCCGCTGATCTTTTCTTCTTATTCATCTACTTCTGTGGTCAGTTTAAAAATCCTTACCACGGAAGCAGAGGAAGAAGATGAAGAAAAACGAGAAATTGAAGATCGAGGCAAGAAAAGCATTAGTCCTGGGAGCCGGGAAGTCCGGCATTGCTTCCGCAAAGTTCCTGGCGGAACGAGGAGCCGTCGTCGCCCTTCACGACAAGAAGGAAATCGAAAACTGGTCAGAAGCCGCACGATCTTTGAAAGAAACGCACAACATCGGGCTGATGTCGGGCCAGATACCTTCATGGCTGCTCGACCAGATCGATCTTGTAGTTATCTCACCTGGTGTTCCGACGAACACGATTCCCGCCCGGTATGTAGACCGGAAGGACGGCGAGGTAATAGGCGAAGTCGAGTTGGCGTATCGTTTTATGAAAGGCCGGATCGTCGGCATTACCGGTTCCAACGGCAAGACGACGACGACGAGCCTGATCGGCGAGCTGCTGAAAAATGCGGGGATCGTGACGCAGGTCGGCGGCAACATCGGAACGCCGCTGCTGAGTCTGGCCGAAGCGTCCACCGACGAAACCTGGTCCGTTGTCGAGCTGTCGAGCTTTCAGCTTGAGACGATCAAGGGCTTTCACCCGAACGTCGCTCTTTGCCTGAACGTTACGCCGAATCATCTTGACCGCTACGATTCGTTTATGGATTACGCCGCCGCGAAGCATCGCATTTTTATGAATCAGACGGCGGCCGACGGGGCGATCCTGAATGCCGATGATGAGATCACGGCATCGTGGGCAAGCGGATTGAATGCGAATGTTACTCTCTTTAGTTCGAAGCGGGAACTGGACCAAGGTTTGTTCCTGAGAGGCCGCGAGCTAATTTGCCGCGGCGGCGGGAAGGAAAAAGTTTTAACAACGCGGGACGAGATCTTTCTTCGCGGCCTGCACAATGTCGAGAACGTACTTGCCGCATTCGCGGCCGGCCTTGCTTGCGGGGCCGATCCTGATTCGATGCGTGAAACCACCGCTAATTTCAAAGGCGTTGAACATCGGATCGAGTACGTGGATACGATCGACGGCGTCGCTTTTTATAACGATTCGAAAGCGACATCGGTCGACGCGACCGTAAAGGCGCTCGAAGCGATGGGCGAAAGCGAAGGAAAGACGGTTTTGATATTAGGTGGCCGCGGGAAAAATGCTCCGTACGCACCGTTGGTCCCGTTAATCGAAAAGTCGGTACGCGGGATCGTCGTTATCGGCGAAGATGGCGAAAACATTATGTCTCAACTCGCGGGCACGACCGAGATAGCGCGCGGTTCGTCGCTGGAAAATGCGGCAGAGCTTGGGCTCGCGATGGCCGATAACGACGACGCGGTATTGCTGGCCCCGGCCTGTGCGAGCTTTGACATGTTCAACAGCTTTGAGGAGCGAGGGAAGGTTTTCAAGGAAGCGGTCGCGTCGATCGCTCGCGGGCGAAGTAAGACATCGGCTCAGTAGATCATTTCTTCTTATTCCTCTTTTTCCGTGGATAAAAAAAGAGGGTTATGCCACGGAAGAAGAGGAATAAGAAGAATAAGAGGAAGAAGAGGGAAGAGAACCAGAAGGGAAGAAAAAACGACCGAAGAGACAATTTGGGGTAGTGAGCAAAACGAATGGCGACACAGATAAGTAAAATTAGAACTGATTGGTTCTTGTTCGCGATCGCGGCGGGCTTGTCCTTGTTCGGGGCGGCTATGGTCTATAGCGCTTCGGCGATGATCGCCCTGAGAGAATCACAAAGCCAATTCACATACTTTTACAAACAGTTCGCATTTACCCTCGCCGGGTTGGCTGCAATGTTTATCGTCAGCCGAATCGACTATCGCCGCTATCAAAGCACGTGGTTCGTTTACGGATTTTTGGCGATCACGGCATTGCTGCTTGTCGCCGTCTTTGGCTTTCCGTCGATCAACGGAGCGAGGCGCTGGATCAGGTTCGCGGGCCTGTCGTTTCAGCCTTCCGAATTGACAAAGATCGCCCTGCCGGTTTTTCTGGCATTCTTTCTAACCCGCCACGAAAAGACGATGGGCGAGATCAAATCGACCGTCATTCCGTGCGTCGCGGCACTTGCTTTGCTCGCAGGGCTTGTATTTATCGAACCCGATCTGGGTACGGTAATCGTTTTGTGCGCGATCTTTTCGGCGGTGTATTTTGCGGCGGGAGCAAAACTTCTCCACATAGCCTCGGTCGCGGCCGTGATGGTGATCGGCGGCATCGGTGCGGTGGTACTTGCTCCGTGGCGGGTCCAGCGGCTGATGGCGTTTCTCGATCCGTTCAGCCATTCCGAAGACGCTGGTTACCAGGTCGTTCAGTCGCTGATGGCGATCGGCTCCGGCGGAATTGCCGGTGAAGGGTTCGCCAAAGGTCAGGCGAAATTGTTCTATCTTCCGTATCCATATTCCGATTTTATTTTCTCAGTCGTCGGCGAAGAATTCGGCTTGATCGGGACGCTGGCGGTCGTTATCGCATTCGGCCTGCTGCTCTGGCGCGGAACGCGTGCGGCGATGAATGCACCGGATCGGTTTGGAACGTTGCTAGGAATCGGGATCATCACCGGTATCGTGGTACAGGCGCTTTTCAACATCAGCGTGGTGATCTCGATCGTTCCTGCTAAAGGCATTCCGCTGCCCTTATTTCGTACGGGGGAACATCGGTTCTCGTGACAATGCTCGCGGTCGGAGTTTTGCTCAACATTTCGCAGAGTGCTGGAAAGATCAACCACAGAGACAC
>JABFSB010000139.1 GCA_013140875.1 Acidobacteriota bacterium | reverse complement strand
GGTAAACATCGGCGGAATAACGCGGGCATTGCCGATGACCGGCATCACGCTGCCGTTTGTCAGCCACGGCGGGTTTAGCCTTATCACGAGCTTTTGTATGCTGGGGATGCTGATGGCATTTTCGCACCGAAACGCGATCGACCGAAGCGTTAACGATGTTCAGGTATTACCCTAATTTTACTTGCCCAACCGATTGCGGAATAATAGATTTAGATGGACTGGTCGAACCGCGAAAACGGCGAAGCCGGAGGATAAACAATGACGAGTGTCACCGAATTCACCTCGGCCGCCGTTAGCGACCGCGGGTTGAACGAAAGCCGGCCGCAAAACGAAGATTCCTTTATAGAGTTGCCGCAACACGGCCTGTTTGCCGTTGCGGACGGCGTTGGCGGAGCACAGGCGGGCGAAGTGGCCTCGCAAATGGCGGTCGAGATTCTCGGTGAGGCATTCATACACATGGGCGATGCCGACCCGGAGGACACGATGCGGATCGCCCTCGACCGGGCCAACGAGGCGATCTATCAAATGTCGCGCGATTTGCCGCAGCTTTCTTCGATGGCGACCACGATCGTTGCCGTCCACGTGGCAGGCGACATCGCGACGATCGCACATGTCGGCGATTCGCGTGTTTACCGCGTCGATCCGAACGGCCGATTGTTCCGCGAAACCGACGACCATTCCGTCGTGGAGGAAGAAGTGCGGGCCGGCCGAATGACGCCGGAACAGGCGTTGAATCATCCGAGCCGTAACGTAATAAGCCGCGCGCTCGGTGCCGAAGACACGGTCGAGGCGGACATTAAATGCGTGCTCGTTCACCCGGCAACCAAGTTTTTACTTTGCTCTGACGGGATAACCCGGCATATTGCCGATTCCGAGATCGAAGCGCTGTTGAATTCCGACTTTGGGCCTGAAGACATTTGCGCCCGGATGAAGGATATTTGCTTTAGCCGCGGCGCCGAAGACAATCTTACGGCCGTGATCGTTCACTTCCCCGGCGAACGACCCGCGACTGCCGCTCCCGACGAAGATGAAAGCGAGGAAATAACCCTTGCCGGAATACGCGATGTCGAGCCGCTCGACGATGATTCGGAGGACACGGTTGAATTTTCGACCGCCGATATAGCGAGCGAGGGCGCCATTCCGGACGTGCTCGATCTTGGTTCCGATGCGATCGACGAACCGAAACTCGCCGCCGCCGCCGCAAATGACGATGAAGCGTATTTGCTCGAAATGCCTGTGGCTGCAGATCGGGTCGGGATCGATCCGGCGGCCGGTCAGCCCATCGTCGAAGAGCCGACGGCCGATCCGGTTCCCGTACCGACTTCTTACAATTATGAGCCGGAAACTGAAACCCGGAGTGCCGCCAGCGGGATTCTTTCAACTTTAGGCCTGTTGATGGCTGGAACCTTGATCGGCGCGGCGATCATTTACGCTATCGGAGCCTCGTATCTAAAGAGCAATCCGCCGGTCGCCGATGTACCTGTAATAGCAATTCAGCAAAGCGACAACGTTCCGCTAACAGCGTTTGAAAAAACAAGGCGGCTCGTTGACGAAGACCCGATCAAATACTTGAATGCCAGAGCGGCGACGCCCGAAAACGCGGACGAGTTCTTCTGGTTGGGACGAGCACTTTTGTTGACGGGAAAAACGGTTGAAGCTAAACGCCAATTTGAAGAGGCGAAAAAGAGGCTGCCTGCTTTCGACGACCTTTCCACCGCGCGAACGATGTCCAATGAGATCGCGATGGCGATTGCGATCATCGACGACGATCAGGCCAAAAACGACTTCGCCAGGCAGATCGCAGCCGCAAACAATGCCAACGGTAATGCCAACTCGGGTTCGAACGCGGCCGTTCCACTTCGATAGGCCGTTTATTGCCGCAGTCTGACGGCTTCGAACAGCACGATCCCGGCCGACACGGCCAGATTAAGGCTTTCGACGCCGTTTTTCATTTCAATTTTGAAAACAAGATCGACTTTGGACAGAACTTCTTCATCCAGCCCGTGTGCCTCGGAACCAAACATTACTAACGTCGGCTGATTCCAGCCTATCGCCGTGTGGGGCAACTTTCCGCTTGTGTCGGCAGCCGCGGTCTGCAGCCCCTTCTCACGGGCCCAGCCCAATATATCGGCCAACTCGGCTTTTTCCCATAAAGGCACGCGAAGGTTCGAGCCCATCGCCGCACGAAGGGCTTTCGTCGAAAAAGCATCGGCCGAGCCTCCGGATAAAATAATGCCATTCACGCCCGCCGCTTCGGCCGTTCTAAACACCGCACCGACATTTGACGGATCGTTCACCTGGTGCAAGTAAACGAACAGATCGGCACCGGTGCGGGAGATCATGTTTGAGCCGGTCTCGGGCCGCGAGGCTGTCAACGCGATTCCCTGCGACGTTTTTGTATCCGAGATCGAGTTGAATAAAGCGTCCGAGATCTCGTGGACCGGGATATTCATGGCAGACAGCCGTTCGAGCCATTTTTCTGCTCTGGCGTTTTCCGCGGCTCGGGGCGTGTAAAAGCATTCCTTTATCTCAACCGTCGAGCGAAGTGCTTCTTCGACAAGGCGCAGACCTTCGAGAAATATTTCATCGGACACCTTCCCGTCGCGAGTTTTTCGGGCGTGGACGAGCCTCGCGTTGTCGCGGCTGGTTATCTGGTCTGCTTGTCGCATTTTTGAAAGTATTTTGAATTCTCGCCTTCGCGAAACTTAGCGTAGCCACTTGGCGTCCTTCGCGGTAAAAAACTATTTAACGCAAAGACGCTGAGTTTTTTGCAGAGTTCGCGAAGAAAGAACCAAAGAAATCGCAAAGGGTTGCACAACCAACGGATTAGTCTAAAATTCACTTAACGTTTATGAAACCTGAATCGAGAGTGCAGAGCAAGTTGGAACGGCTTAAAGAGAGGTCGCGGCTTGCCGAAGAAGGCGGCGGCAAGGCCAGGATCGAGAAGCAAAAGGCGGCCGGCAAGATGACGGCCCGCGAACGTATAGATTTTTTCCTCGATGAAGGCTCGTTTGAGGAATTCGACAAGTTCGTCGTCCACCGCTCGACCGATTTCGGGCTTGAGAGTCAAAAATATCCGGGCGATGGCGTCATTACGGGTCACGGGCTTATCGACGGACGTGAAGTTTTCGTCTTTGCGCAGGATTTTACGGTTTTCGGCGGCTCGCTTTCCGAGACCCATGCCCAAAAGATATGCAAGATCATGGACCTGGCGATGAAGACCGGGGCTCCGGTAGTCGGGCTCAACGATTCTGGTGGAGCGCGGATTCAGGAAGGCGTCGTCAGCCTTGGCGGTTATGCGGACATTTTCTTACGTAACACCTTAGCTTCCGGCGTTATCCCGCAAATAAGCTGCATTCTCGGCCCGTGTGCCGGCGGTGCGGTCTATTCGCCGGCGATCACGGATTTTAATGTGATGGTCAAGGACACGTCCTACATGTTCATCACGGGACCGGATGTGATTAAAACCGTCACGCACGAAGAAGTTACCAAGGAAGAACTTGGCGGTGCGATGACGCATAACGCAAAATCGGGCGTCGCTCACTTTGCCGCGGATTCGGATGAGCATGCATTGCGCATAACGCGGGAGCTGATCTCATTCATCCCGTCGAATAATCTCGACGACCCGCCGTTTGTGCCCACGGCCGATCCTTCGGACCGGGCGGATGAGGCATTGAATTCGATGGTGCCCGCGTCTTCGAATCAGCCCTATGACATCCGCGACATTATTCACAATGTCGTGGACGATGGTTATTTTTTCGAAGTTCAGGAGCACTATGCCCAAAACATTGTGATTGGATTTTCGAGATTGGGCGGCAGTTAGGTTGGAATCGTTGCCAATCAACCTGCTTTTCTGGCCGGTGTACTCGATATCGACGCTTCGGTAAAGGCCGCAAGGTTCGTGCGTTTTTGCGATTGTTTTAATATTCCGCTGATAACTTTTGAAGACGTGCCGGGATTCCTTCCGGGCGTGAATCAGGAACATCTCGGTATCATTCGCCACGGAGCCAAACTTCTTTATGCTTTTGCCGAAGCGACGGTGCCGAAAATTACCGTCATCACCCGAAAAGCTTACGGCGGCGCCTACTGCGTTATGGCGTCGAAGCATATTCGGACCGACATCAATTTTGCATATCCTACGGCGGAGATCGCGGTAATGGGCGCGGAGGGTGCGGTCGGTGTTTTGTACAAAAAAGAGCTTTTAGACGCGACCAACCCGGAGGAGAATCGCCGCAGGATCGTGGACGAATTTACCGAAAAGTTTGCGAATCCCTATGTAGCCGCCGAACGTGGCTACATCGACGAAGTGATCGAGCCTTCGCAGACCAGGCCGAAGCTGATCCGGGCGCTTTCGCTTCTCAAAAATAAGGTAGACACGAATCCAAGAAAGAAACACGGCAATATTCCGCTTTAGAAATTACTTTAAGTGTCGACATCCAGACACTTAAAGTAATACTTTTGGGGTGAGCGAAATCTTCACACGCAACTTTAACTTGTCATCGATGTCCGAAATCCAATCTCACCGACCGACCGTCGCCAAAATCGACCTTGATGCCCTCGCCCGAAATTTCCATTCGGTGAAAAAATTTGTCGGCGAACAGGTTTCGTACATGGCTGTGGTCAAAGCCGATGCTTACGGTCATGGTGCGGTCGAATGTGCAAAGCGGCTTGAGAGCGAAGGAGCGGATTGGTTCGCGGTCGCCTTGCCGGAAGAAGGCGTCGAGCTGCGGGATGCCGGAATTTCGAAATCGATCCTGTGTTTCGGCGGCTGCTGGCCCGGGCAAGAAGATGCGCTGCTCGACCGCAAAATAACGCCTGTCATATTTACCCTCGAAACCGCAAAGCGTTTTGACGACGCGGCAAAAAGCAGAGACCTGCAACCAAATATTCACGTCAAGATCGACACCGGAATGGGCCGCGTCGGAGTTCCGTGGAGAGAGGCGGCGGCGTTTGCCAAAGAGTTATCTTCCCTCTCTAATCTGAATGTTCAAGGCATGATGACGCACTTTGCATCGGCCGACGATCTTGCAGAAAACGATTTTACCAACGCCCAGATCGAACGGTTGGAGAACGCGGTTTCGGTCTTTCGCGAATGCGGCTTCTCGCCGGAGATCATCGATCTCGCAAATTCGCCCGGGGCCGTGGCCCATCCAAAT
>JABFSB010000557.1 GCA_013140875.1 Acidobacteriota bacterium | reverse complement strand
GAGTGGTCCTTTCCCGTCGCGAACTACTATCAACTTTCCTAGGTGCGCCTTTTGCTTTGGCGGCGTGCCAAACCGCGCCTCAAAGATTTCCCACGGGCGAGGTCGTCGGTCAAAGCTCTGGCCTCGGTCATATTCTTCGAGATGGCCGTCTTTTCGAAGTACCGGGCGACAACTGGCGTAACGTAAGGGTTGTGATCGTCGGAGCGGGTATTTCCGGTTTGTCGGCGGCATGGAAGCTAAATAGGTCGGGCGTGGACGACCTGGTCGTACTCGAACTCGAAAAGGAAGCCGGTGGCACCTCATCAAGCGGCGTAGGGCAGCCTGTAAATTATCCATGGGGTGCGCATTATCTGCCCGTACCGTTTCGCGAGAATGTCGAGTTGATCGGGCTCTTGGATGAAATGTCGCTGGTTGACGGACGGACCGCGGATGGCGACCTTATCGTCAAGGAACAATTTCTTTGCCGCGACCCGGAAGAGCGCGTTTTTTATAAGGGCCGCTGGTACGACGGACTTTACCTGCACGCCGGCGAGAGCGATGAAGACAAAAGGCAGTATGCCGAATTTCAGAAACAGATCGACTATTGGGTGAATTGGAAAGACGCAAAAGGCAAACGGGCGTTCGTCGTGCCAGCCTTTAATTGCTCGAGTGATGCCGAAGTAACGGCGCTTGATAAGATTACATTCGGCGAATGGCTGCGGCAAAAAGGTTTTAATTCCGAGCGTCTATTTTGGTATTGCGATTATGCCTGTCGCGATGATTACGGGTTAAAACTCGATCAAACATCGGCGTGGGCGGGGTTGTTTTACTTCTGTTCGCGAGTTCGAAAGAGCGGCGACGAATCGCAGCCATTCATTACTTTTCCCGAAGGTAACGGACGTTTCGTCGCGCATTTGGCCGAAATTGTTAATGACAAGATACTTCGTTCGCACATGGTTGTCTCGGTAGTGCCGAATGAAAACGGCGTCGATGTCGTCTGCCTTGCCGATGGTCAGTTTCGCGGATTCAGGTGCGAGAAAGTGATATACGCTTCGCCCATTTTTACAGCTCCTTATGTGATCCGCGGCTTTGCCGAAAACGCCCCGTTCGCGGCAAACGAGTTTCAGCACAATGCGTGGTTCGTAGCGAACCTGTTTCTAAAAGATAGGCCTAAGTCGCGGTTCACGCGTGATTTTCCGCTTGCCTGGGATAACGTTTTGTACGAGAGTCCGAGCCTCGGATACGTAAATGCCACGCACCAGAAAGGCATCGACTACGGCCCGGCCGTCTGGACCTACTATTACCCGATGTGCCACGAGGAAAGCGGCCGCACAAAACTTTTTAACTACGAATGGCGTGACCTTGCCGACGTTTGTTTAACCGATATGTCTCGTGCTCACCCAGAGATATACGACCTCACGACGCGAATAGATATAATGCGCTGGGGCCACGCCATGATCAGCCCGCGGCCAAACTTTATCTGGAGCGGCATCCGCGAAAAAGCGATGAAGCCGTTCCGAAACATCCATTTCGCGCACACCGATCTGAGCGGTATCGCCTTGTTCGAAGAGGCGTTCTATCATGGCTTAAGAGCGGCGGGAGAGATTTTTACCGCGGAGACGCAGAGACGCTGAGAAATGCAAAACGAAGGAATTCAACCAGGAATTGATGTCTCCGCGTCCCCGCGTCTCGGCGGTGAAACCTCCTGGCTCTTTTCCCGAAACATCGACCTCTCGGTTTTTCTCGGCAGTGCGGTCGTGTCGTTGCTTCTTCTCGCGGTTGGTTGGCGGTTTGGGGTTCTCAATGAAGATTCGCCTGATTGGACATGGATCTCGGCGGTGCTGCTGATCGACGTGGCCCATGTCTGGTCGACTTCATTCAGGGTCTATTTCGACGTTGAAGAACTCAAACGGCGAACGGCGCTCTATCTTATCGTGCCGATCGCCGGTTACGCGGTCGGTGTCGCTTTGTATTCCGAGGGCGAACTCGTTTTTTGGAAAGCGTTGGCTATCGCGGCCGTTTTTCATTTCGTCAGGCAGCAATACGGCTGGGTCGCTTTGTATCGACGAAAACTAAATGAAACCGAAAGCTGGACATGGTGGATAGACGCGGCGGCGATTTATATTGCGACGGTTTATCCGTTGGCGTTTTGGATGACAAGTTTGCCGCGCAATTTTAATTGGTTTGTGTCAAACGATTTCTTTGCGTTGCCGGAGTTGATTGAAACAGTTCTGTTTCCTGTTTACGTTCTTGCACTGGCCGCTTATTTCGCAAAGTCGGTTTATCTCTACAAAACAAAAGGCTTCTTGAATCCCGGCAAAGATATTGTCGTTGCGACGACGGTCGTTTGCTGGTACGTCGGCATCGTGGTTTTCAATTCCGACTACGCCTTCACGGTTACGAACGTTATCATCCACGGCGTGCCTTATTTCGCGTTGATCTGGTTTTATGCAAAGGCTCGTCGCGAATCGACGGGCCTTGTTTATCGAACGCTTTCGAATCATTGGATAATTTTTCTCGCTTCACTCTGGGCCCTTGCCTATCTTGAAGAACTCTTTTGGAGCCGCGGCGTCTGGCATGAGCGGACGTGGCTGTTCGGCACTAACTGGGATTGGACGAATTGGAAAATGTGGCTGGTTCCGCTGCTCGCCGTGCCACAATTAACGCATTACGTTCTCGATGGCTTCATCTGGCGCCGCCGCGGCAACGCCGGCGTGCGGATCGCGGGCTGATGACTCAAAACTATTCATTATTCACGTGTAACTATTAACCAAAGAAAAAAGGTGTTTTTCAGTCGATAGTGACAAATGAATAGTGGATAGTTCGAGTGGCTGGACGGGTATGATTTAATAATAATGTGAGTAGATTTTTTCAGATGCGGCCACGAAAAGCCGCCACCTTGGCGGTCGCCTTGCTCGTTTTCTCGGTCGCCGGATGCAAAAGTTCGTCCGGCTTGATCGGACCGACGGACGAGACGGCCGACGCGGCCGCCCTGATCGTCGAAGCTAATAAGGACCTTAGAGTAATCAAGGTAGTTTACGAAAAGAATCAGGGTAAGCGGGATCAGTTGATCGAAGCCATGCGATCGGATAACGCCGCTGAAGTAAAGCGATTGTCGGGCGAGGTAGTCGATGCGATCAATGACGGCACCGTGGCAGGCAAGAACGCTTTGGATAAGATCGACCAGGCCCGTGATTTGAACGTCAACGAAGATTACGCCGAATATCTTCGCCTGAAATGGGAAGCATTGAACAAACAGCTCGAGGCTTTCGAGGAATACCGTCAGGCAGCCCGCAAGCTGCGTGATAATTACGATCCGAAGAATGCACAGGCCCACGCGGTCGTCGCGGCGGATTTCGAATCCCGCAGTGAAAATTTCCAAAAATTGATGGAAAAGGCCCGCGATTACAGCAGCCAGGCAAACGAACTCGCCAAAGACGTGCTTCGGCGGCCGGCAGAGTGAATAGCAATGTGAAAAAAAAGAAGGCAGGCGGTACTTTCACGAGCCGTCTGCCTTTGCATTTGTTTTATCGAGAACTAGATAACGCGCCCAGGGACGAGGAGATTATTGAGCGGTACCGCGGGCACCAGCGGAGTCGCGGGCCTCGCGAGCTTGAGAACGCCGGGCGCCGCCGGAGAATCAGGTGCGTCCGGTGTTGAAAATTCGAAGTATTCATTAAAGCCACCCTTCATTTCTTCAGGCGTGACCGAGATAGTCTGCCGATTGCGGTCGCGGACAATCGTCAGCGTAACGCTGCCTTCCTTCTTTTCTCCGATTGCACGGATCAGGTCAAAATCCCCTTTTACTGCTTTGCCGTCCGCCTCGACGATGATATCGCCCGCTTTCAGGCCGGCCTTCGCCGCCGGCGAGTTCTCACGAACGTTGTTTATCAACGCACCTCCGTCCACGCCGAAATGTTCCGCCAACTGCTTGGTCAGCGGAGTCAACCCTGCACCGATTTGTCGACGGGTTCCTAACGCAAACGCGAACGGAGCGTCCGGTGCCCCCGGCGGAAGTGTGCCCTCGAATCGCGGAAGCCTTTCAAGGTTGGGCATTTGGGGAAACTCAAGCCTGCTCATTGGCGCAAGCGGCGCGAAAGAGCCTTCGTCAAACTTTATACCCTGACGCTTGCCGACGGTTACCGTAATCTCTCGCTCAGTACCGTTCCGAAGTACGATTATACGTGCCTGGTGGTCGGGTGAAATTTCGCCGATAAGGCGAGTTAGTTTGCGCGTACTGGTAACGTCTTCACCGTTGACTTTGACCAATACATCGCCCTTCTGAATTCCGGCGGACTGTGCCGGCGAGCCTTCGATAACACTTTCCACGCCCACACCTTTGACCTCGCGAAGACCGAATTTCGCAAGGTTGCCTTTTGTCACTTCTTCGGTCTGTACGCCCAGATATCCGCCGCCGTCAAATGAAAACGAGAATGCCCGGACCTCGCCTTTCGGCTCAGGCGTTTGACCATCTACCGCCGCGCCCACGCCGATTAATACAAACAAAATAAATGCAAACGAATTGCGTATCATATGAACCTCCAAATTTTTTCTTGATCGTCGTGTGAACCTGTAAATAGTGTAAACGGTCTCAATATCGATTATGTTGCATTGTCACCGAAAAAAGGTTGCTCTGCGGCAACCCGGAAAATGTCCAACTAAATAGGACGCCGGGAATCAATTGCCGGTTACGAAATCTTTAATATATGTCGGCCTTGCTAGTCCGAACTTCATCTATCGGACGTAAATCGGATTTGAGATAATCCACGGCATCTTATCGAACGGCGGGCCGAGTTGGTCGAGATAGACTTCAACGCGGTAAGTGCCTGGCGTGCTCAAGCCTATTTCCCTTGATCGGGCGCTCGCCACCTCGTCAAATTTTTCGCCATTTAACAAAATCACGATCCTTCCACGGAGTGGCGAGGTGACCCGCACACCGTGATGATCCGGACTCCACTCGAGTCCCATATCTAGGGCTGAGAGACTCTCAAACTTAAAGCCGCTTGTATCAGCCAATACGTCGAATCCTATAAATGACCGCCCAGCTTTAATGGCCTCAATCAGGCTTTCCCGGGTTAGTTGCTTGCTGCTATCAATCCACACATGCTGCCGAGCAAGCCGAAAAATAGTGGCGTAGTCGTCGAGCTTGATATTTAATCCCTTGTTTCCGGCGTCGTCGCCGAAAAGATGAAAACCGATATTCGAATGGGCGTCGGTTCCGGCGAAGAGACTGACCTGACGTTCTGCGGCTATCTCGTCGAACTTTCGCAGGTTCTCGTCAGGCCGTTTGAAGTATGAGGCCAGCATCAACTCCGGGTACGCGGGATAGGACCAGATGCCGTCGAAGATGGCGGTGAAGGGGTTCATCTTTTTGGCGTTGGTGTGGAGGCTGAACGCCTCGATGCCGTCGAAGTTTGAATCCCAGGAGTTAAACTTTTCTGGATAGGTTACGAGTGCAAGGCGATTCTCGGCGTGAAGTTTTTCGAGAACGACGTTGGTAGAGAGTTTTCTCAAGCTTGCCGCGTCATTGCTGCCCGGGATCATCAGGAAGCGATCACCGTCCGCCGTATCGATTTCGTTGCCGCCGATAAAGAGCGTTTTGCCATAGACTCCGTTCAGGGTCAGGGCGGCCGTGTCGATAGTATCCGACCAGTGCTCGGTCATTATTACGAAATCGAGATCGTTGGCGTTCGCGGCTGCTATCAGTTCGTCAAAGCTGCCGGTGCTGTGCCCGCCAAGGTTGGTGTGAGCGTGGATTATTCCCTTGTATTCTTTGTACTTTCGGTCCGCAGCTGGCGGCCGCTCGACTGAGTTCAGTTCCGCGACCTTACCCGCAAGCTGCCCGAGTTTATACCGCCGATAAACAAAAGGAGCCTGCACCGCGATAAGGACGGCGAGAAGAATAAGCAGTATCCTTTTGATCAGCTTTTTCATCCAATTTGCAGGTTCAGAGTTTAGGCCTCAATTCTTGTTTCCTCCAGAGCCAAAATGGCGAGGCTTTAACTCTGGGCCTTTTCATTCACTTTCAAAATCGACCGACACCACCTTTTCCGCTATCTGTTTGCCGAGCGCCGCGACCTTTAAATGTTCGGGGTGATCGGTGTACGCATCCAGGGCGGAGCGGTCCCTATATACCGCCACCAAACCGGTATCGAAAGAGCGTACGAGATGCAGAATATCCGCACCGACCGCGAAGCTCTCGATGTCCGAAATAAAATCCGGCAACGCCCGGAGTTTTGCAATATGTTCGGCCCGGTGCTCGGCGGTGGTTTCGGGTTTGTATTTCCAGCAAACGATGTGTGTGATCATAATACGCGATCAAGGTTGAGCCAAAAGAATCTCATTGTGAACTTTGTGTCTTCACTTTGTGTTCTTTGTGTCAGCCAAACCGTTTGACACAAAGGTCACGAAGTGAAGACACAAAGTTCACAGAGAGAAGAACGACCCGCTCCCGACATTACTCAACTTCGCACCATTCCTTTGTCACCTTATGACGATAATCGAACATCTTTTCAAGCCGCGGCGTTACGGCAATCGGGGCAGCGAGCGGGCCGAAGATCGGGACGGGCACTTCGTATTCGATCTCGTCGCGCAGTATCGCGCCCTCAGGGTGCGGCTCGACGATGTGCTTGTGCCGCCATTCGCGGAACGGGCCGGAGATCTGCACGTCTTCGAACATTCGCGGCGGGTCGTAAGCGGTGTGTTCGGCCACCCAGCGTGATGTAAAAAGCCAGAGGATCTTTTGCTCGATTATCGCGCGTGAACCGATCTTTGATATATCGGCACGCTGGACGATCTTTACATTTTCCCAAGGCGGAACAAGCCGCTCGAAAGCATCGGGAAGCTCATGAAACGCAAAAACGCGCTCCGGCGATGCTTTTATAATGCTTTCTTTTACGAATCTCACTTCGAACCTAAGATATCACAGCGGCTGGTCATGCCGGCACCTTGGCGGATGTGGTGCAGAAGCCCGCGCGTAAGCAAGGGCGTAATGAGCAACGTTGGATGTTACGCCCTTGCTGACGCGCGGGCTTCTGCATCGAGCCGTGGTTTGAAACGGATGGCCTAAGCTGGTTTAATAGCGTAAATTTTACCCTTCACATCATTTAGATTCAGACCCTTTCTGTTCCTGACCGCAAATATGGCAGAAAATACAAAAGATCTCGGAGCCTTTTACAACGATCAGGTCTCGAAGGCAAAGATCTGGCAGGTCATCGGCGCATCGTCGCTGGGGACGGTCATCGAATGGTATGACTTTTATATCTTCGGCAGTCTTGCCCCGATAATTGCTCCGCTTTTTTATCCGCCGGGCAACGACACGTTCGCCTACATCGCTTACCTTGCGACGTTCGCGGTCGGATTTGTCGTGCGGCCTTTCGGGGCACTGTTCTTTGGGCGGATCGGCGACAAGGTCGGGCGCAAATATGCGTTTTTGGTGACGCTGCTGATCATGGGTGGATCGACCGCGATAATAGGATTTTTGCCGACATACTCAACGATCGGAATAGCGGCCCCGATAATTTTGCTGCTGGTCCGCGTGCTTCAGGGCCTGGCCCTCGGCGGCGAGTACGGCGGGGCCGCCGTTTACGTGGCCGAGCACGTGCCGGATAACAAACGCGGCTATTACACTTCGTTTATCCAGATAACGGCGACGCTCGGGCTGTTCATGTCGCTGATAGTTATTCTCATAGTGCAGAACCTGATGACGGCCGACCAATTTGCCGGCAAGGCCGACGGGCTGAGCGGTTGGCGGATACCGTTTTTGGTGTCGATCCTTCTGGTGGTCGTTTCGCTTTACATTCGTCTGCGGATGGAAGAATCGCCTATATTCAACCATATAAAATCCTCGGGCATGACCTCGGCAAATCCATTGGTAGAGGCTTTTACGAAATGGGGGAGCTTGCGACGCGTATTGATCTCTTTATTCGGCGCAACCGCGGGACAGGGCGTCGTGTGGTATGCGGGCCAGTTTTTCGCGCTCTTTTATATGCAAACGATACTTAACGTCAACACGGTCTCGGCGCAGTACATCGTCGCTATAGCATTGCTGTTTGCGATGCCGTTCTTTGTGTTTTGGGGAGCGTTGAGCGATCGGATCGGACGAAAATGGATAATTCTTACCGGTTGTTTGCTGGCCGTGATCACATATCTGCCCATTTATCACGCAATGCAGAAAGCGTCCGGATCAGAGGTCGTGACGGCCAGTTCGCAAAAAGATCCGGTGACCGGGGCGATCAAACTGACTCCGCAATCGTACGGAACGGACGGAATGTTGAAACCGGCGGAAAAGGTGCTGCCGTACACCGGCATCGGCGACCTTTTAGCAAAACCGTCCGCGAGGATGCTGATACTGCTGATCTTTATTCAGGTATTTTGGGTCACTATGGTTTACGGCCCAATCGCGGCGTATCTTGTCGAAGCTTTTCCGGCAAAAATACGCTACACCGCTCTTTCGCTGCCCTACCACATCGGCAACGGAGTCTTCGGCGGCCTGCTGCCGCTGATCGGCGTTTCGCTTATTGCGCAAACCGGCAACATCTACGCCGGCCTTTATTATCCGATGGCGATCGCGGGAATCACATTCGTCGTAGGCGCGATATTCTTGAGAGAGACCCACGGGCACAAGATATGGGAAGAGGTAAAGGCAGAACCGACTGCGTAAGCGGTCGGCACAGCGCCCCAGTACTGCTCAAAAGTTCGGCAGATCGTCACCTTGGCCATTCAGGACATAGTCGCAGGCGTACCAGACGCTCTCTTCGTTCCAAAGATATCGGTTGCTGCCACCGTCGACCCAAGGGCTGTGTTCGTGTTTCCAATACCCGGCATTTCGAAGCGCTCGAGTAGTGTATGCCTTGAAATCTCGCAAAACTCCATCGGGACCAATGGCGCCGACAACGACCACTACGTGAACATGGTTCGTTCTGACGTTAATTGCATGAATGTGCCAACCTCTATGCTTGCAAACTTCCCGGATCGCGTTTTCGACTACACGTCTATCTTTTGCGTCCAGCCGTACCGGAGGAGACTTGAGCTTGCTGGCATGTTGATGCTCCATCACAGAATTTTCGGGCAGCCGAGGACTTCGAAATCGATTTTGGTGACGGCTAACCGAACCCCTTTTGTCCCCGTGCAGCCACGTACCGTAAGTGCGGAATGTGACAAGGTAGGCCATCGGAAATGTGTTGTCGTCCCAAGTTTTTGACATATAAACTTTTCTACCGACCGCTTACGCAGTCGGTTCTGCCTGGGTGTGGGCTGACAGCAGATTCCATAGCTTTCGCAGGTGCCGTTCCTCGACCTGAATGCTCCCGACTGACAGCCGCAGCGTGAACTTGCCGTGTAGTTTTGTGTGGGAGAGGTATGCTTCGCCTGAGGCATTTATCTCGTTCATTATCCGCTCGTTAAGAGTGTCAAGGTCATCGACGCCCGTCGGGCGGGCGCGGAAGCATACTAACGAAAAAGGAACCGGTGCCAGCATTTCAAAATCTGGCGATGCTTCGACCCATGAGGCGAAAAGTCTCGCCAAACGGCAGTGTTCGCGGATGCGCGCGATCAATCCTTCACGGCCAAAATAGCGGATTACGAACCACAGCTTTAACGCGCGAAAACGACGACCGAGCTGAATGCCGTAGTCCATTCCGTTCTTAACTGTGCTCTCGTCGCTCGTCTTTAGATACTCAGCGACAAGCGAAAATGCCTGTTTCATCATGCTAAGGTCGCGGCAATACAGCACCGAAAGATCGAACGGTGTAAAGAGCCATTTGTGCGGATTTGTCACGATCGAATCAGCACGTTCGCAGCCTTTGAAATGGTGCTGCAACTCGGGCACGATCGCGGCCGAGCCGGCGAAGGCGGTATCGACGTGGAGCCAAAGGTTGTATTTCTCGCATATATCGGCAATTGCGTCGACCGGATCGACGCTCGATGTCGATGTGGTGCCGATCGTCGGGATAACGCAGAGCGGCATGTGGCCGGCGTTTAGGTCTTCGACAATTGCCTCGTGAAGGGCCTCGGGGATCATTTCAAATCCTTCGTTGCATTCGATCTTGCGCAATGACCTGGTTCCAAGGCCGAGCGTGATGCAGGCCTTGTCGATCGAAGAGTGAACGTGTTCGGAACAGTAAATCCTAAGCAGCGGCAGGCTGCGGCCGCTCATGCCCTGTTCGCGAATGTTGAGGTTTGCCCTTTCACGGGCGGCGGCGATGGCGTGCATTGTCGAAACAGATGCGGTGTCGTAGATGATGCCTTCGAAATTTGCGGGCAGGCCCATCATCTGCCGCAGCCAATCGAGCACGGTGTCTTCAAGCTCGGCCGATGCGGGCGCCGTTCGCCACAGCATTCCCTTCATATCGAACGCTGCGGTGAACATCTCGCCGAAGACCCCGACGCTGCTGGCGGAGGTCGAAAAAAGCCCGTGAAAATTCGGGTGGATCCAATGTGTCACGGCGGGCAGTATTAGTTTGTCCACGTCGGCGAGCACCGCGTCGAAGTCTTCTCCTTTTTCAGGAGCCGACTCAGGCAGGCTTTTCCGCAGCGAACCGGGTTCGATTTGCGAAAGCACGGGCAGCGTTTCGACCTTTTCAAAATAGTCGGCCAGCCAGTCCACGACCGCGTGTCCGTGGCGGCGAAACTCTTCGACAGGCATGTCACCGAAATCATTTTCAGCCATTAAATCTCCTAAAATGAACAGTTTACGTAAATGTTAAATAAAAACTCGACAGTTGATGTAATAAAAGTATAATAGCAACTACAAATTTCTCGCCAACGCTTCCGAAACAAAAGGTTTACGCTCTCCAGACTTGCGTTGGTAAATCAAGAAAAGCTCAATTCTTTTAATCGTACGGGTAAAAGTATGGCAACCGACGTTGCGGAATTGGAACAAGAGACAAAAGAAGGATTTATCCGCGGCCTCGGCCTGCTCGATTCGACGATGATCGTCGCCGGGTCGATGATCGGCAGCGGCATTTTTATCGTTTCGGCGGATATCGCACGGCAGGTCGGGTCGCCCGGATGGCTGCTGGTGGTTTGGCTGATAACGGGGTTGCTCACCGTCGGGGCGGCATTGTCTTACGGCGAGCTTGCCGCCATGATGCCGAAGGCGGGCGGCATGTACGTTTACCTTAAAGAGGCGTACGGCTCGCTTTGGGGTTTTCTGTATGGCTGGACGCATTTTCTGGTAATCGGCACGGCAACGATCGCGGCGGTGGCCGTCGCGTTCAGCCGGTTTACCGGAATTCTTATCCCGCAGATCTCCGAATCGAATTACATAGTCGAACCGGTCCGGCTCGGCTCTTCAAGCTACGCATTTTCGCTTTCGACGGCCCAGCTTCTTGGGATCGTTATGATCGTACTGCTTACGGCGATCAACAGTCGGGGCCTGAATCTCGGCAAATTGATTCAGAACGTTTTTACGTTTGCGAAAACGGGTTCGCTGATCGCTCTGATCATTCTCGGGATAATCGTCGGGCTTGCCAGCTATCCCGCGATTGCATCGGCCAATTTTGGCGATCTATGGTCATTACGGGGCAATCTGCAGCCGGTCGGTGAAGGGTTGACGGCGGCCACGACGTTCGGGCTTTTTGTTGCATTGTGCGTGGCCCAAACGAACTCGCTTTTCTCGGCCGATGCATGGCATAACGTCACATTCACCGCCGGCGAAGTGAAAGATCCTAAACGCAATCTGCCGTTATCGCTCCTCCTTGGCACCGGCGGCGTCATCGTGTTGTACATGCTCGCAAACATTGCTTACCTGGTAACGCTTCGGTTCGAAGATATGCAAAAGGTAGCGAGCGACCGCGTAGGTTCCGCCACTGCAGAGGTAATTGCCCCGGGCATCGGCGCGGCGCTAATGGCTGTAGCGATCATGATTTCGACGTTCGGATGCAACAACGGTCTGATATTCGCCGGACCGCGTGCCTATTTCGCGATGGCGCGTGACGGGCTGTTCTTTAAAAAGGCCGGTGAGCTTAACAAATTTCACGTGCCCGCGTGGGCGCTTCTGATTCAGGGCATTCTGGCGGCACTCTATGTTTTACCGCGAACCGTACGTCCGGACGGCGGCTACGGCAGCCTCTACAACGACCTTCTAACGTACGTTATCTCCGCTGCCTTGATCTTCTATATTCTCGCGATCGCGGCCGTTTTCGTGCTTCGCGTGAAACAACCCGATGCCGAGCGTCCGTATAAAGCATTTGGATATCCGATAATTCCGGCACTCTATTGTGTCGGCGCCGCGGTCATACTTGTAGTACTATTCGTTTACCAAACGACAGCCACATGGCCGGGACTGCTAATAGTCCTGACCGGTGTCCCGGTTTATTTTATTTGGAGATCAAGGCAGAAACACGACCCGTAGGGAGTGTGCCGCGCTTTCGGTCCCGAATTTTGATTTGTGGGGGGCACACTCGCTACCGCTGGTGTTTCCGCCTTAATTTTAGGAGGCTTTGATGTCACTTTTTGCGACTAAACCAATTTCGAGAATCATCGCTGAGGCCGAAGAATCCGGCGAGCATACTTTTAAGAAAGCACTGAGTGCGCTCGACCTGACGATGCTCGGCATCGGCGCCATTATCGGCACGGGTATCTTTGTTCTAACCGGCCAGGCAGCCGGCAAACACGCCGGCCCGGCGGTTATCATCTCGATGGTTCTGGCCGGTATCGTCAGCGCTTTTGCCGCGTTGTGCTATTCGGAATTTGCGGCCAGCGTGCCGATCTCGGGTTCCGCCTACGCCTACGGTTACGGAACGCTGGGCGAGTTCGTCGCCTGGATCATCGGCTGGGACCTCATCCTCGAATACGCCTTCGGCGCCGCGACCGTTGCGGTTGGCTGGTCGGGTTATGTGGTCAGCCTGTTCAGAGACACGCTGGGAATAAACTTTCCGCTTGCATTGAGCAAAGGGCCTTGGGACGAGATAAAACTCGCCGACGGCACGGTAACGCACGGCGTAATCAACCTGCCGGGCATTCTGATCGCGGTCGCCGTGACGCTGCTCCTGATTCGCGGAATTAAGGAAAGCGCAAGCTTTAACTCGATCATCGTGCTGGTCAAGGTGCTGGTTGTTGTGCTCTTCATTATTGCGGGTATTGGTTATGTCGCTCCGGATAATATATTGAATCAGGGATGTCCCGTCGACCTTCCTAACTGCAACAAATTCCTGCCGTACGGTTTTAGCGGTGTCATCACGGGAGCGGCAGTCATCTTCTTCGCCTATATTGGTTTCGATGCCGTCTCAACGGCCGCTCAAGAGGCAAAGAATCCGCAGCGTGATATGCCCATCGGAATCATGGGCAGTCTGGCGATCTGTACCGTGCTTTACATTTTAGTGGCCGGTATCATGGTCGGTCTCGTTGATTATAAAGAGTTGACTAGTGCTGCCGCCCCTATCGCGGTCGCGATCGATGCCGCTCTTAAGCAGGCGCAGGGCACCACGATGGGAACGATCCTCGCGGTTTTCCCGACGATCATCAAGGTCGGTGCGGTGCTTGGCCTCTCATCGACGATGGTCGTGATGACAATGGGCCAGCCGCGTGTTTTTTACTCGATGTCGAAGGATGGCCTGCTTCCCTCGTGGGCGGCTAAGATCCACCCGAAGTTCCAAACGCCGCATATTACAACGGCCATAACCGGTGTTGTTGTAGCCATACTGGCCGGACTCGTTCCGATAAGCCTGCTGGGTGAGCTGGTAAGTATCGGCACTCTTTTCGCGTTTGTGATCGTCGGAACTGGCATCATCATCTTGAGATCGTCGAATCCGGCGCTCAATCGCCCATTTAAGGTGCCCCTCAATCCTTATATCCCGATCGCCACGGTCGTCTCAGCGGCTTTCCTGATGAACAGTCTTCCGCTCGATACCTGGATTCGCCTTATCGACTGGATGGCTATCGGCCTCGTGATCTACTTCGGCTACAGCTATACGAACAGCCGTCTCGCTATCGAAGGGACAGCGGCTGACGAGCTGCCGGCCGGTTACAAACCGCCAGTTGCGGCTTTGGTGGGCATGGTCCTGGTCGTGGTTTTGACTGTATACCAGGTTTTGGCTCCTTCGTCAGGGCTGGGTCTTGGGCTTAAACCGGATGAGAAGCTGGCTGACAACATAGCGGTCAATCTCGCTATCCGACTGTTTGCATGGGCACTAACGGGTGCGCTTGTTTACATGTTGCTCTATGGCCGCGGGTCGACTGAGCGAAAGGCTTCTACTCGAAGCATCGGTCTGGTTGCGTCGGCAATCAATATTGTCCTCTGGATCGGAATAACGGCGTGGTACTTTATGTCAATCCACGGCAAGTAAAGCGCAGAACCGGAGGTAAATTTGCCGCAAGCATCTCTTTCAGGGGATGCTTGCGGCTTATTCATATGCGTAATAAGTGGGTGAAATGGCTGATAGTCCTCGGGAGCGGATTGGTGATCGCGCTGATTCCGCCGCCGGAGGGTGTGCCGCGTGAGGCGTGGACGCTGTTGGCTATTTTTATAGCGACCATTGTCGGTTCGATTGTCCAGCCGCTAACCGGGAGTGCGATGGTGTTTCTGGGTGTCGTCGTCCTGGCCATTTCGCGGGCCGTGCCGATCGAGCGGGCATTGAGCGGATATGCGGATAAGTACGTTTGGCTTGTTTTGGCCGCGTTCTTTATTTCAAGGGCGATGATCAAGACCGGGCTTGGTCATCGGATCGCGCTGATCTTTATTCGATTGATCGGCCGGAAGACGATCGGCCTGGGATATTCGCTAGTCATAACGGATTTTATTCTCGCCTCGTTCGTACCGTCGACCGGAGCTCGTTCGGGCGGGATCATTTTGCCGATCGCGCGTAGCGTGACCGAAACCTACGATTCGCGGCCTGAGGATGGAACGGCGGAACGCCTCGGTACTTTTCTGATGACGATGCTTTACCAGTGCGAGGTAATACTTTGTGCCACGTTCCTTACCGGGCAGGCCTCGAACGTGATCATCAGAAACCTTGTCGCTGAAAATTCGGGCATCGATCTCAATTACTCGATATGGTTTGTTTCGGCGATCGTTCCGTCGCTTATATCGCTTATCGTTATTCCGCTGATGATCTACCGCTTCTTCCCGCCGGAAGTACGTGAAACGCCGAATGCCGTTGCCTTTGCCCACAGCGAACTTGAAAAGCTCGGCGCGCTGTCGCGTGCCGAAAAGATACTGCTCGGCGTTTTTGCGATTGTCGTCGCGCTTTGGATAACGACGATCTGGCACGGAATAGACTCTACGGTTATAGCTCTGGCAGGCATAGCGATCCTGCTGGTCACTCGCGTGCTCGACTGGCGCGACCTGATGGCGGAAACCAACGCCTGGGAGGTTTTTATTTGGTATGGCGGGCTGGTGATGATGGCGGGCGAGTTAGGCAAAACCAATATCCCAACCATTTTTGCCGGCACCGTCGCCGCCGCCACGGGAAATTTGAGCTGGCCGCTGGCGCTTGGGCTGATCGCGTTGGTTTTCTTTTATGCCCATTACGCGTTCGCATCGATCACGGCCCACGTGATGGCGATGCTTGTGCCTTTCCTGCTCGTAACCGTGGCGATCGGAGCACCCGCCGGGCTGACGGTTTTGATGCTTGCTTATTTCGCGAACCTCTCAGCCGGACTGACGCATTACGGCACCACGCCCGCTCCGGTGTACTTCGGCTTAGGCTATGTAACCCAGAAAAGATGGTGGACCGTCGGGCTGATCGCGTCAATCATCAACATCGCGATCTGGACGACCGTCGGTTCTGCGTGGTGGAAGTTTTTAGGCTGGTGGTAAAAAAAGCGAAAGCCCGAACGAAGTAAGGCGATATACGGGATGTTGAGTATATCGCCTTACTTCGTTCGGGCTTTGGCAACCGAGGTTCGTTACTGCTGGTCAGCCGGAAAATCGGACGGTAGCTCTGCTGTTTGAGCGTCGATCTTGGCGATCGCGTCGTCATAGATCTTGATGCTTCCGTCGCCTTCCATTCTGACGCGGGTCGAGCTCATATAATCGGTGAAGAACTCGCCGCGTCGTCGGTCGAGCATATCGTCGCGAAGCTGGTCGCGATCGGTCGCAAACTTGTCCATGCTTGCTTCTTCACGTTTATTTACGCCGACGATTATCCAACTGTCGCCGATGTTGATCGGCTTTTTGGTAACCTCGCCTTCCTTCATGGCATAAACTGCGTCCTCAAGCTCCTTATTGCTCGATGCCGACGGGCCTGTGCCGAGCGGCGAGCCGAGCGAATAGCTTTTCGATTCAAGCACTTTGAGGCTCTTGCCCGATGCGGCACCGGCGAGTGCGCCGACGTTGGCCGCACCGGTGGCGATCTGGTTTGCGATCTCCTGCACCTGCGCCCGGGCCTTTTCAAGCTTGACCGATTCGGTTACCTGGGCCTTAACCTCGTCGAATTCGGCATCCCGCGGATCTTTCTTTTCGACCAGCAGCGGGATCGCAAAACCGTTCTGGACCGGAATCTTGTCGCCTACATCGTTGGCATTTTCCAGGCCGGCAATTCCCTCTTCGAACTGCGGCGAAGTTCCGATATTCGGCACGTCGTCGCCCGGCTTAACATACGCCGTTTCCTTGATCATGTCCGCCGTGCTCATATTGGCCTGACCGGCGAATTCGGCGGCGGTCTTCTGCACGTCCTTGTTCTGTTTGAGCGAATCGGAAACCTTCTGCGCCAGCTCGGCGGCCACGGTATAGGCTTTTCGGTTGCGAAGGCTGACGTCGAGTTCCTTCTTTGCATCCTCGAACGATTTGGGAACTTCGTCGCCGCGGCGGAGGATGAAGTAGCGGCCTTCGTAACCGATCGGAGACGAGATCGAACTCGGCTTCATCTTAATAAGCTGTTGATACGGATCGGTCGGATTGTTCGGATTCTCGCGGACGGGTCCTTTCAAGCGGCCGCCGTTGGAAGCGGTCACGGGATTTTCCGATTGGCCCTTGGCGATATCCGCAAACTCCGTCTCGGTAACGAA
>JABFSB010000326.1 GCA_013140875.1 Acidobacteriota bacterium | reverse complement strand
GGTTATGAAGACCAATGCGTATGGAAGTTAGAAATTTTTCCTCCTTATCGAAAAAATCGCGTAGTTGTTTCCGTTTTTGCCGGAGATCCGAATCATCAGCCCGGTTTTCAGGACGGCAGCGGGCACAACGCCAGATTCAACGGGCCGGCGTCTTTGGTTTTCGATCCGGTCAGCGACGCGTTGTATGTCGCCGACCAGGATAATGACGCTATCCGCAAGATCACGCGTAACCGGATGGTGACTACACTCTACGGCAGTCCCGGAATGGCGCAGCGGCTGAAGCAGCGCGGCGTTACGGATGTTTTCGACCAGATGGCAAACCGCGCGGCAAGCCAGTTGGAGGTGACGGCACAGCAGGCCCAGCAGGGAATCAGGCCGGAGATATATGTTCCGTCGGTGATCCGCGTCCGAAGCGACGGTGACCTTGTCCTGCTTGAACATGGTTACGGCGCATTGCGTCGCATAAATCCCGCAACAGGCGTGACGAGCAAGATCGGCGAAGTTCAGCAGAAGTTTCGTCAGTTCGATCGCGGCTGGGCGTGGTTCGATATCGACCGCTGGGGCAAATCAGGACCGCGTGATGGTATTTATTGGTGCAAGGCGGTTGGCGAGAGCGTGGACGGCGAAACCGAAGGCCGATTCAACGAGGTTTATGCGTGGCTTCCGCCAAACGGCGGTCAGTCCAGATGGATTTTCAGCCGCTCTTTAATAATGTTTCCCAACGGCTGGGGCAAAGCGCTTGAAACAAGCCCGCCGCATTATCCGTGGCTGGTCGCGGTCGATCCGCGCGGGGCCGTGCTGCTTGCTGGTCTCGGCGAACACGGAATTACACGTTTGCGAAAAAGACGGGCGAACGATCCGGTCCCGACTGACTATTACAACCGCTATCAGGTCGGCCGCGATCTTTGGCAGTCCGGCGGCAACGGCGCTCGGCTCAATTCGATGACTTTGAAGTACGGCTGGGACGGCCACAATCAACTTGGCTTCAGAGACCTTTGGTCGGTGACCGGAAACGAAACCGACCAGCAGCTTTTGGATATGTTCGAGGCCCCGTCGGCGATCCGTGACAATCCGGCAAACCGCGAGCTTTGGCTTGAATATGTCCGGTTCAACCGCGGGCCGCGATGAAAGAGCTATTTCGTAGTTGAACCTGGAGCAGACCCGCTGCCTTTGCTGCGGATATGTCCAATATGGTATCCTTACTGCTTTGTATTAAGACCTATTTCTTGTCTATATAGAGGAGCAATATTTCAAAAATGGCTAATGAAGCAGGCGTACAGATCGGGACCGTGGTTCAGATCATCGGGCCGGTTGTCGACGTTGAATTTAAGGATTATTTACCGCCGGTGTATCAGGCGCTTCGGATCACATCGGAAGGCTTCGATGTTGAGGACACGGTCGATGTCGTGGCTGAGGTCCAGCAGCACCTTGGCGAAGGCCGTGTTCGTGCCGTTTCGATGCTGCCGACCGACGGTATGGTCCGGGGAATGAAGGTCATCGACCTCGGCGGTCCGATTACCGTTCCCGTGGGCACCGCGACACTCGGCCGCGTCATGAACGTTATCGGCGATCCGGTTGATGAGTTAGGGCCGGTCAGCAGCGAAACGCGTTCATCGATCCATCGTCATGCTCCTTCGTTCGACGAGCAGTCGACATCGCTCGAAATGTTCGAGACGGGCATTAAGGTCATCGACCTTGTTCAGCCCTTCCTTCGCGGCGGTAAGATCGGCCTGTTCGGCGGTGCCGGTGTTGGCAAGACGGTTCTTATCATGGAACTGATCAACAACGTCGCCATCGGTTCTGACGGCTATTCGGTTTTCGCGGGCGTGGGCGAAAGAACACGTGAAGGCAACGACCTTCTCCGCGAAATGGTCGAGTCGAAGGTTATCCGCTATGGCGACGCCTTCAACGAAAACCTCGAAAAGACCGGTGCGTTCGATCTTTCGAAGGTTGATAAGGCACAAATACCCGATTCTAAGGTTTCGCTTGTGTACGGTCAGATGACCGAGCCTCCGGGAGCACGCCTCCGCGTTGCTTTGTCGGGCCTGACGGTCGCCGAATATTTCCGCGATCAGGGGAACGACGTGCTCTTCTTCGTCGATAACATTTTCAGATTTACGCAGGCAGGTTCCGAAGTGTCCGCACTTCTCGGACGTATGCCGTCCGCCGTGGGCTATCAGCCGACACTCGCTTCGGAAATGGGCGAGATGCAGGAACGCATCACGTCGACCAAGACAGGTGCTATCACATCGATCCAGGCTGTTTACGTGCCCGCCGACGACTATACCGATCCGGCACCCGCGACCACGTTTGCTCACCTTGACGCTGTTACGGCGTTGTCGCGACAGATTGTGGAGTTGGGTATTTACCCGGCCGTCGATCCGCTCGCGTCGAACTCGCGTATTCTCGATCCTCAGGTCGTTGGCGACGATCACTACAACACGGCGCAGTCGGTCAAGAAGATCCTTCAGCGTTACAAGGACCTTCAGGACATCATCGCTATTCTCGGCCTCGATGAACTTTCGGAAGACGACAAGCTGACAGTTGCCCGTGCCCGAAAGATCCAGCGTTTCTTCTCGCAGCCGTTCTTTGTCGGCGAGCAGTTTACCGGTTTGAAGGGCGAGTACGTCAAGATCGAAGATACGATCAAAGGCTTTAAGGAAATTCTCGAAGGCAAATGCGACGACATGCCTGAACAATCCTTCTACATGGTCGGCACGATCGAACAGGCCAGAGAAAAAGCCAAGAAGATGGCCGCCGCGGCGTAGTTAGATAATGGTGAATGGTGAATGATGAATGCCTGAGACGATCTTGCATTCACCATTCACCATTCACCATTGACCATTAATAACATGCTTAAACTAGAAATTGTTACCCCTGAAAAACGCGTTGTCGATGAGACGGTCGAGTCGGTCACTGTGCCTACGCTTTCCGGCGAAGCTGGTATCTTGCCCAATCACGCTCCGCTTATTTCGGCACTCAAACCCGGCATCTTGAGCTTTTCCAACAAAGGCGCGACCGAAAGACTGGCTGTCGCCGGCGGCTTTGTCGAGGTCAGCTCAGACACCGTTTCGGTAATGACCGATCTCGCTGAGAACGCCTCGGACGTTAATTTAGAAGCGGCCCGTGCCGACAAGGATGGAGCCGAAAAGGCCTTATCGGCGGCGGCCACGGCTTCGGTCGAAGAAACGGAGGATATCCGTGAACGGCTCGATTTTGCAAACGCACGCCTTCAATTGGCCGGGCGCTGATCTAATTCTTTTCATTTCGGTATTAAAACGGTGGAGACGACACGGCTCCACCGTTTTTTATTCAATTTCAAACCCGACAAAGGCCGATCACGGACGGCAACATGAATTAGAATGCTCGTTTACTGAGAAAAATCATCACTGAGAAAAATCATTGCCTTGAGTGCACGATTTTGCTACGCTTTAACTGCGGCCTCACCCGTATATTACCCGGTTCAGTTTTATCGCTCTCGATGCGCGTCGATACGGTCCGCATTTCCTGGGGCATCGGAAGAAATTGAGAAACGCGCGGTACGTGATCGAGCTTTTCTCAAAAACATTATCTTTCCAAATCTTCCTTCCATTTCAGATCAGCCCGTTTCTACCTAATTTGGATCGATTTGGTGTCAATTAGAAATAGTTAAACATAGTGAGGTCGAATGATTAAATCAATTTTCAGGCTACTAACGATAGCCTTCGTTTTGGGGATCGCTTGGTACCCTGCCACCGCTCAAGTAAGTATCACCACGCTCGGCTCTCCGGGAGCCTATACGCAGGACTTTGATGCCTTAGGCACTGGCAATTTCAGTCTGACCGACAATACCTCGATTGCTGGAGTCTATGCGTTTCGGGCATCGGGTAATGCCATACCGAATGTCTTCGCGGCCAGCACGGGATCGACCGGCACCGGCGAGTTCAAGAATTACGGTTCGGCCGGAAACCTCGAGCGGTGTTTTGGGGCGCTTGCATCCGGGTCGACGAACACTATGTTCTATGGCGTACGGTTCCAGAACGATTCCGGTGTCAGCATTTCTTCGCTTGAGATCACCTACACAGGTGAGCAGTGGCGTACCGCGAGTGGAACGCCTCAGGTTATTACATTCGCATTCAGCCAGTCGGCGGGCGATATCACGGACCTGACGACAGGCACATATACAAACGTGCCTGCGCTGGATTTTACATCGCCGGTAAATACGACACCTGCCTCCGGTATCGACGGCAATAATCCGGCTAACCGCCAAACGCTGACAGCTTCTTTTCTGGTATCGATTCCCGCTGGTGGAGAGGTCATGATCCGTTGGGCCGATGTCGACGATACAGGGACCGATCACGGAGCGGGCATCGACGACCTGAGAGTTGTGGCCCGCAGCGGCACGACGGCGGCCAATTCGTCAATGTCGGGACAAGTTCGGAACGCGGAAGGACGCGGTATCGGACGGGTGCGGGTAATGTTATCGGGTGGCAATTTATCCCAACCGTTATATACGGTGACCAGCCCGTTCGGCTTTTATCATTTCCCGGACCTCGAAACAGGTCAGGCTTATTTGCTCAGGGTTCAATCAAAGAGTTACGTTTTTGAGAATCCGGAACGCTTCATCAGCCTCGGCGAGAGTCTGAGCAACGTCGATTTTGTCGCGACCCCGTAAACTTTGGATTCCAGCACGATTTGCAAACTGAGGCTGCCAAAACGGCGGCCTCTTTTGCGTCTTGAAATCGGCCGTCCGCGGCACCATGTTATAATCTTGAATCGAATGGACAGCCCTTTATTCGCAGCATTATTCGAGGAGACCGAGCGGCGCGCGCTTACGGTTTCTGAACTGAACGCCGATATCAGGTCGGCGCTCGAATCGCGATTTGCGAGCGTTTGGGTAGAGGGCGAGATCACGAATTTTATGGCGGCGTCATCCGGCCATTGGTACTTTTCGCTGACCGATGGCGAGACGGTGTTGAAAGCGGCTTGTTACCGGGGCCAGAACTATCGGATCAGATTTCGGCCGTCTGACGGGCTTCATGTACGCTGCCGCGGCCGGATTACGGCCTACGAAAAGCGCGGCGAATACCAGTTGATGGTCGATTCTCTCGAGCCCGTGGGCGAAGGCGCTTTGACCGTCGCGTTCGAGCAGATCAAAGCCAGACTTTTTGCCGAGGGCCTCTTTGACG
>JABFSB010000392.1 GCA_013140875.1 Acidobacteriota bacterium | reverse complement strand
GAATCGAACGAAGGAAAGCTCACATACCTCGAAAAAGTCCTTGAATTCGATCCTGACAATGAAACGGCAAAAGCCGGTTATGAAACCGCTCGCAACAGCATCCGAACCAATCTTCTGGCCGAAGCCCGCTCTGCTGCCGTAGCCGGAAACGCCGCGGAAGCCGAAGAGCTTCTCGATGCAATCATCGCGGAAGAACCGAACGCCGAGGACGCCTGGGTACTCCGTTCTCACCTTGCAAACGGTTTCGACGCCAAGATCGTCGCGTTCCGACGCGTTCTCGAGATCAACCCGGATAACGCGGGAGCGAAAGCCGGTTTGGACTCGCTAACATCGATCATGGACGCCGTTGCGGCAAGTGAACCCGCACCGGAAAAAGTTGTTGAAGAGATCGTTGAAACGGCACCAGCAGAAGTCGAGCTCGCATCCAGCGAAGAGAGCTTCGCCGGTGAAGCAGCCGAAGAGATGGCGTCGTCCGAGGCGTCGTCGGTTGGATCGTCACCATTTGACAGCTTTGCGGATGAATCTGCGGATGATTTCGATGCCGCTTTATCCGAAGCATTGACCGCTTTGACCGCAGTAGTAGACACCGATTCAGAAACCGAATTCGAATCCGCCGAAGCCTTCGCCCAGCCGGCGGCTGAAACGGAAGAACATGCCGCCTTCTCCCCTGAACCTGAAGTTGCAGCGTCCGAATCAACCACGACGCTAAGCCTGGCCGAGCAGGAAGCACCTCAGGAACAGGAAGAGATCACCCACGAACTAATAACGGAAGAAGCCCCGGTTTCGGAAGGAGTTCACGAAGAGGAGCACAGCAACCACGAAGTTCAGGCATCTGCTCCTGAAACAGCCGATGCACCGCAGACGGAAGCGTTGGAAGACGTACCCGCAATCTCGGCACCGTTCTCTAATCCGTTTGAAACCGAAGGATTTCGTCAAGAGAAAGATGAATTTGCCACCGTCGTTTCGGTCGATCTCGATCCTGTGTCGCTTGCCGCGGTACAGAATTACGATTTCAAGACGCTACATCCGGTAACCGAGAGCAATGGCGACAACGGCTTTAACGTGCCGTTCGACGCGACCATGTACGGCGGCGGAATCCCGATGCCGGTCGGTGATTTTGATCAGGCCAGTCCGTTCGAAAATACGGGATTCGAGACTCGGGTCTTTGTCGATCAGGCTGGCGGCGACGCCAAGACCGTGTCGGCGACTGCCGCGTGTTCGTTCTGCAGTGCTGACAATGACATTCAGGCCATCGCCTGCCAGGGATGTCTTTCCGTGCTTACGCTCGCCGACCTTGAACTAATCCTCGCCAACCACCACGCCGATAAGGTAGTGCTTCGACAGGCGGTCGAGCGGATGGAGAGCGAAAAGGCCACACGCGAATTTACCGAGGCTGAGTTGACCACGCTGGGCATTGGTCACCTGAACCTGCGCAATTTGCAGTATGGCTTTAACTACCTTCAAGAGGCATCCCAAAAGAACCCTAACAACGTCGTTCTTTCCGGCCAGGTAAACGCCTTGTTGATCCGTCTCGATGAGATCAGGCAGCAGGATGAGGCCCACGAATCGATGTCCAAAGGCAAGACGATTCTCGTCGTGGACGACAGTCCGACGGTCCGAAAACTGATCGCCGGAAAGCTCGAGAAATGCGGCCATCAGGTGGTCTGTTCCAGCGACGGAGTCGAGGCCATGGTCCAGCTTGAGAGCATGCGTCCCGATCTCGTCCTGCTGGATATAACGATGCCGAGAATGGACGGTTATCAGGTTTGTAAATTGATCCGCGGCAACGTCGCGACCAAAGATGTTCCGGTCGTTATGATCTCCGGCAAGGATGGTTTCTTCGACAAGGTACGCGGCCGCATGGCCGGCACGTCAGGCTATATCACGAAGCCGTTCGGGCCTGAAACCTTGATGAAGGC
Organism: Acidobacteriota bacterium; assembly: GCA_013140875.1. Taxonomy (GTDB): domain Bacteria; phylum Acidobacteriota; class Blastocatellia; order Pyrinomonadales; family Pyrinomonadaceae; genus OLB17. The sequence continues at coordinate 3,266 of JABFSB010000392.1, read as the reverse complement.
GGTTGAGAACTACCTGAAAGCGGAACATGTCGCTGAGGTTTAATCATTAAAACAATGATCGAGCTCGAAGAACTTCCGGTAGTGGCCGAAACCGCTCCTGACGATTTGACGGAACCCGCATCCGGCGAAAAGTTTATTTCGTTTGAGATCGGAGAGCAATTATTTTGTGTGGCCGCCGTGTCCGTGCAGGAAGTCGTCCATCCTATCTCGCCTGCCGCGGTCCCGTTGGGCCCGCCGTGGCTTCTCGGCCTGGGAGCTCTTCGTGGTGAGCCGGTAGCACTTATCGATCCTTCGACCGTTGCGGTTCCGTCCCGGCTGTTCGCAAACGGCAAACCAAAGACCATCGTCTTCCACTCGCTCGCCAACCGCACCCAATTCGCCCTCCCCGTCGACTCACTCCGTGAAATCATAGTCGTCGAACCCAAATCGCTGAAATCAGGCGAATTTGTCCACGACGGCCGTCCGATAAAGCTGATCGAGCATGATCGCCTCTTCAACAGTTTCGAAGGAACCGCAATCTAAGCAGGAAATGGAACGCAGATCTACAGACTCAAGGCTGCACACTATTCGGGCCAAGATATGGATGATGGTCATCCTGCTGGCCGTAGTGAACTGCGTTAGCGGCGCGATCGTATTCTTCGCCGCGTCGATGCTGACCTCCGAAACCTGGATACCGGTCGTTATCACAATTGCGGTATCGACGATCACGACGATCGCGTTCGCGTGGTGGATCTCGAGTGACGTGCTCCGTCCCCTGGACAAGTTGAACCTGCTTGCCAGCAGCATCGAACGCAGTCCGGGAATGTCTGTGCCTAAAACGACCGGAGCAGTCGAAACCGACGACATCCTCCATACGATCAGCCGAGCATCCAAACAGCTTACAAACGTGATCGACCTGATGGACGACGTTTCTTCGGGAAATACGCAGGCGGTCCTCGATCCGCTCGAGAATCCTGACAGGTTAAGCGAGTCGTTCAGAAAGCTCGTCGCAAAAGTTACCGATTCGATCGACGCTAAGGCCGACCTCGCGCGGCTTCAACTGGCGATCAATCAGATAAATTACGAGATCTCAGGCCTGCAGCGTGGTGAAAACGTTCGTGTTAAAAACGATTATGAAGGCATTCGGCCGATCACGGATGCTCTTCGGTTTCTGCTTGAACGGAATGCCGAGATGTCGATGATCGTCAGTTCCAACACCTCGGAACTAAAGACCCTTGTGACGGACGGAAAGAGCCGTCTGTCCACCGTCGTTGAGAAGGATGCTGCTCGCGAACGGACCTTTAAGAAGCTCGTCACGGCCCTTGGGGAATCACAAACAGAAACTGAAAGATCGATGCAGGACATGTCCGCCTCGCTCGCGATAATCAACGAAGCGTTGGCCGAGATCAAAAAGAATCCGATATCACACGACGAAAACGCAAAAGCGCAGTCCGCGGTCAAGAAACAATTCGACGCGGCTATCCATAAATTACGGGACGTCGGCGAGCAATCGCTCGCGATAACGCACGTCGCCAAATCTGTACAAGACCTGGCCAGGCGGTCGAATATGATCGCCCTGAACACATCGATCCAGGCCAACGGCGAGTACACCGGCGGATTGTCGACCCTGACGCAGGAGATCACCTCACTTTCCGAAAGAGCGGAAAAAGCCAATAAGGCGATTGCCGGCATCAGCGACTCGGTCGTTCGCGACATAAATGAGGCGAATGCCTCGATTCAATGGGTCTCCGCCGAAGTTGCCAAGATCGTCGCACGTACGGTTAAAAGTGAAGAGCTTATAGACACGGTTTCGGGAACGCTTTCTCAACTAACCGATCTCCCCGCAAAACTTGAGGTTGAGGCGGCCGAAAGGTCCGCCAAGTCGGAGCGAAACGTTCAGATAATGGAAGACTGCGGCTCACGCGGAGAAGATGTTTCCGCCGAGCTAAAGACTTGCGAAATGAACCTGTCGATGATGCACGACCCGTTAGAGCTGATCCGTGAATCTGTCACAGGACGTAAACACGTGCTTACGCCGCTGGTGGCCGATGACGGTGCCGGAGCAAAGAAAAACGGATCGGGAAATAACGGCGCGGGCAAACGCGACCTGATCACGATTGCAGGAGAGAAATGACCTCGATGGACAACCCGCTCTGGAATCTGGCCGCAAAGGCCGCATCGGTTATTGCTTGCTTCCTGCTGGTGGCGGGGACCTTCCTCGTCGGCGCCTCTTATGCCGGTCTTACCGAGGGCGATTTTGTCGGTGCGGTTACTATTGTCCTGGCCGCCGCCGTCGCTATTTTTGCAATGGCCCTGTCTCATCTCGAGAACGCAAAACTTAGAGGCCAGCAAAAATCGGCGGTCGAGGCAGCGAACCTTCTCTCGCAGGGAAAGCTTTTTGACGACGATCCGAACGGCGAATTGATGGACTCGCTTCACAGCGTTTCAGATTATGTCCGTGCCAAGAGCGAGTTGATGGACCGTATTGCGGAAGGAAAGTTGAATGAGAATTTCGCCCCGCTCTCCGACTCGGATGAGCTTGGGCGTGCGATGCACAATATGGTCGCGTACCTTCGCCATTCCGTTCAGACTCAGGAATCGCGGGACCGGCTTCACGATTCGGTAGTAAAGCTTCTCGACGAAGTGTCGGACGTGTCGTCAGGCGATCTTACGGTACACGCGGACGTGGGCCCGGAGATCACCGGAGCGATCGCCGATGCTTTCAACTCCATGACCGAGAATCTGCGAAGCCTGATAAAACAAGTCAAGGACATCACGAATCAGGTCGGGGCATCGGCCGGTTCGATCAACGATACGACCGAGCAATTGGCACGCGGAAGTTTTGTTCAAGCGGCGCAGATAACCAGGACCACGGCTGCCATCGCAAAAATGGCATCGCAGATCCAGGAGGTTTCCGACAACGCGGAAACATCCTCCCGTGTTGCGTCGGAATCGCTGAACAAAGCCCGCTCGGGCACAAAAGCCGCGGCCGACAATATAAACGCAATGAGGTGCGTCCGCAAACAGGTTCAGGAAACGGCGAAACGTGTAAAACGTTTGGGCGAAAGATCGCAGGAAATCGGACAGATCGTCGCTTTGATCGATGATCTCTCGGACCGTACAAGTCTGCTTGCGTTGAACGCCTCGCTTCAGGCGTCCGCCGCGGGCGAAGCGGGAGCGGCATTCGGCGCCGTTGCCGAAGAGGTCGAACGCCTGGCTGAAAGGTCGAATCGCCTGACCCGACAGATATCGACGCTCACCCAGACCATTAACGCGGAAACGAAGGA
>JABFSB010000568.1 GCA_013140875.1 Acidobacteriota bacterium | reverse complement strand
CCCTTCGGACCGGGCAGGCCGAACAGGCGTTCTTTCAATATCGGGTCCTTTTCATTCCACAGTGATATGCCGAAACAAAAGGTCTGCTCGCGGTCGCAAATGCCGGCTATGCCGTCTTCATTCCAGCGATAGGCCCGCAAGTGAGAGTGCTCAAACGGAAAATAGTCCCAGGCCGAGCCGTCACTGGAATAGTCCTCACGGACGGTTCCCCACGCGCGTTCGCTGACGTAAGGCCCCCATTGCTTCCAATCGGCCGTTTTTTCGGCCGCGTCGTTAAGGCGGATATCTTCGGCGGTAAGCCCTCGGCTGGTCATGATCGTTGAAAAGGATGTCACAGATCGACGGGGCTAGTCCAACCCTTCCAAAAGCTCAAAAAAATATGTAGACGCGGTATGGCCTTTTTTGATAAATTTCAAATGCGCTGTTTACTAAGTATTCAATTTGGTCGTAAACCCGTGGTTTTTGTTGAAAGCTGCGGTCTATTGACTATTTCAAGTGGCATTACAAACCTTTTTGTCATGAATTCGCTTTCGAAAAGCTCAGGTCCGAAAGCCGCCTCTCGCTCGGCGGCCGCCGTTCGCGCGGCGCACGAGAATCTTCGGTCTATTTCCGCCGACGCCTTAAATAAGGCATTTGCCAAGGTCGGCCAGGCCTTGCGCGAGGGCCTTTCGAACGAAGCCGAAAAGATCCTTACGAACACGATCGAAGGCTACAAGCACACGGATGACGATTTCGCCAACCTCAAACGGCTTCTTTCCTTCACGCTCGAAACGGTTGGCAAATACAAGGAATCCCTCGATGTACTCAAACCGTTCGAAAACGAGGAGTTCCTTGTAAAACTGAACAAAGAGACGCAGATCAGGGTAACTACGCAGCTTGCCATTGCTTTCAGCAATCAGGCGGATCAGCCAAAAGCTGTAACGCTGCTCAAGGAAACGCTCAGGCAGGCCCAGGAGAACGACCTTGGCCGCCTTTCCGGGCTCGTTTACATTGGACTTTCACGCGTTTACCGCAAGCTGAACGAGTATCCGATCGCACGCGATTACGCCGACAAGTCGCTTACTTATTTCCGCGAAGAAGGAAACTGGCTCGGGATGGCTGAGGCGTACCGGGAAATCGCTCTCAGCTATCACCTTGAAGGAAACAGCGAGAAGGCTCTCGATTCCTTCGAACAAGGAATTCAGATCATCGGCGAGCGCTCGGCACCATTCATGCTGGGACGGCTTTACACCGAGATGTCCGGTGCCTACGTATTTCTGCGAAGGCCGCAGGAAGGCATCGACTGCCTGGAAAAATCGATTCAATTCTTCGACCGGACAGAACATGTTCTGAATTCTGTAATTGCCTATAACAACCTCGGCCTAAACCTTTTGCTTATCGGCGACTGGGCCAAGGCTGAGGCGATGATCAAAAAAGCTCTCGATCTCGCGTCCGCCAGCAACCACGCACATGTCGCGGGAATTCTCGATTCACTGGGTGAGTTGAAGATCCTTCGCGGAGAACTGGACGAAGCCGAAGGCTTGCTTGAACGCGCGGTAACGCTTGCCAGGGAACACAAGAACGGCTGGTACGCCGTCCAGGCAATGCGAAATCTGGCACGCTGCCGCCTTGCCCAGGGGAAATACGAACAGGCGGCTGAGGACGCCAAAGCGACTATCGACCTTTCTCACGAGATAGACGACAAGCATTACGCCAATATGGCCGGCTTGGTGCTTGCGGAGAGCTATATTCACGTCGGCACTACCGCGGATTGCGAAAACTACCTTCAAGTTATCGAGGAAACGGACGCGACCTCGGATTTCTTCGTACTCGGCAACATCCAACACATCCGCGCCCTCGCCGCTCTTTCTGAAGGCGATAAACAGCTTGCGGTCCACCATTTCAATCGAAGCCTAACCATTTTTGAAGCGGCCGAGGACCTTTATCACACGGCGCTTGCCAATTTTTTGATCGGCGAGAATCTTGATACTTCACAGGCGACAAGGGCGATCAGGCATCTTTCAACCGCCGGTGAGATATTCAAAAAGCTCGGCATCGCGTCGTACGTTGAAGCCGCTCAGACAAAGATAGACGAACTGCGGACGCAGAAAGATTCAAGAACGCAGGCGGCGAGATTGGAAGATGGTTTCAGGCGAAATTCGGTAGTGTCCCAGCTTTTGATGGTCCGCCTTGCCGAGGCGACCGCGACCCGCGAATTGCTTTTCCGCGAGCTTGTCGCCGTTCTTCAACAAGAGAGCAAAGGCAAGAAGATCATAATTGCCGAACCGAACGAGCAAAAGCGGCTTCGTCCGTTCATAACCCACGGCGTTTCACCCGACGAAAGCGCCGACCTGATCGCTAAATTCGACGCGGCAAAATATAAGGGCGAAGAAAAAGCGTTTCTCCGCGGCAAAGACTATGCAGTTTTTCCGCTGCACGGCTCGAGCGCAAAACCGGCGTTTTTGATGGTGAATCCCGCGTCGGGAGCGGTCCTGAACGACGACAGTGCTTTGCTGCCGCTGCTTCGCGTGGTCGAGCTTGGGATGGACGTGATCGCACTTCGCGAACGCGACAAATCCACGCCGATCGAGCAGGAGACAAGTCCCTACACGTCGAACAGCCTGATGCCGGGCTTCATTCATTCGTCCCCGGCGATGACCGCGTTGGTCGAGGAAGTTTACAAGATCCGATCTTCGGACGTGACCGTGCTTGTCACGGGCGAATCGGGCACGGGTAAGGAGCTGGTTTCGCGGGCGATTCACGCCATCTCGAACAGAAAAGACAAGATCTTTGTGCCGTTCAACTGCACCGCGGTACCCAAGGAGCTGGCCGAAGGTCATCTTTTCGGCTACAGAAAAGGAGCGTTCACCGGTGCGGTCGCTGATTCACCGGGCATGATCCGGGCGGCCGACGGCGGCACGCTGTTCCTTGACGAGATCGGCGATCTGCCGCTTGATGTTCAGCCGAAAATGCTCAGGTTTTTGCAGGAAGGTGAGGTTCAGCCGATCGGTGAAAAGCGCCCGATCAAGGTAGATGTCCGCGTGATCGCCGCCACCAATATGCCGCTTGAGGAAAAAGTCGCCGAAGGCTCTTTCCGCGAGGACCTGTTCTATCGTTTGAACGTTATCCGCCTGCGCGTGCCGCCGCTTCGTGAACGCCGCTCGGAGATACCACCGATCGTCAATTACTACATCAATCATTATTCGTCGCGGTTCGGAAAGCACGATATCACGTTCACGCCGCCGACTATCGACTTATTGATGGTCTGCGAGTGGGAGGGGAACGTACGGCAGCTTTGCAACGAGGTTCAACGGATCATTGCCCGGGCGGTGGACAACGAAGTGGTGACGCCGGATCACTTATCGCCCGAACTTAAACGGAGCGCCCGGCCGTTAACCGCTTTCGACGACGGACCGAACGTCCGGACGATCGCCTCTTACGACAGCTCATTTTCATTCAATGCGGGGTTGGCCAGCGGAACGCTCGAAGACGCGGTGGGCGAGCTTGAAAGGCAGATGATCAAAAGCTCGCTTGCCCGCCACAACTGGAACATCTCGCGTGTCGCCAATGAACTCGGTCTGACGCGACGCGGCCTTTACCTTAAACTCGCTCGATATCACATCGAAAAAGCGGCATGAAGTGATCGCCTACCCGCCTGCAATTTTTCTGAGTTCCGCGATCACATTCGGCAAAACTCTGAGAACTTCACGTATATCCGGCTCGGTACTATATCGGCTCAAAGAAAATCCGATCGATCCCATCGCGTAAGAATAAGGAACGTTCATACTTTCAAGGATCGGCGATGCTTTATGATCGGCGGACCCGCAGGCAGTAGCGGTTGAAACGAAAATTCCGGCCTCGATCAAGCGAGCGGCTATCGCCTCGCCGTTCGTGTTTTCGAATGAGATGTTCGAAGTGTTCGGCAGCCGATTTATCCGGTCTCCGTTTAACTGGGAATTTGGAATTTTCTCCAATATTTCGCTTTCAAGCAGATTGCGAAGGGCACTAACATCTTTCATCGGCGACAGATCGCGGGCCAAATCCGCCGCCGCACCAAGGCCCACAATTTTTTGAACGCACGGCGCGTCCGAAAGGTGCTGATTCCTGGTCAGACTGCCGTTTCTAAGATACAGGGAACCTATTCCTTCGGGCCCGTGAATCAGTTGTCCGGAGAGGAAGTAAAGGTCGATAGCGGCATTCGAGAGGTCAAGCGGTATCTTGCCCGCCGCGGCCGAACCATCGATATGGACCTGTGCACTGGAGTTCTCCTTTATGATCGATGCGATCCGGTTAATCTGAAATACCGTACCGGTTTCGGCATTGGCATGAGGGATAGAAACGATCGCGGTCCTTTTGTTGAGTTGGGCGGTCAGAGCGTCCAAATCTATTGCTCCCTTCTCGTCCAGGCCGAGTCGCGTTACGCGAACCCCTTCACCTTCAAGGGTATGGAACAGTTTGCGGATGTCTTCATTTTCGGCGACGGTGCTTATTACCTCGCCGCGGCCTGATTCGATATCCAAAACCGTGAGAAAGGCACGCCGAATACTTTCAATTCCATCGGCCGTAAAAGCGATCTCGGCGTCCCCTGCCGCACCGAGCCATCGCGCGACAGATCGACGTGCGTTGTCGATTGCAACGCCCTCATCGACGGACGTTGCTTCAAAGGCGGCGACCGCATCCTGCACTTCCGGTGCAATGCGCGTTGACGAATTATTATCGAGATAGATCACAAGGCTGCAAAATTGACGGCGTTGGCCAATTTACCATTTAGCAATTAGTCTTTACAATTACCGTAATCGTGAGTGCTTTCCTGAAAATTACCGAACCCAACGGACGCATATGGGACTTTGAACTAATGCCCGGAGCGGCGTACTCGATCGGGCGCGCCAAAGAAAACGACATTGTTCTAAACGATCGACGCGTCTCGCGCAAGCATGCCCGCGTCACCACTGATGGTGAGCAGTTTACTATCGTTGACGGTTATTTTGAGAACGGCAGCCTGATCCGAAGCGTCAATCATGTTTTCGTCAATGGATCGCCGATGCTGGAAAAACGGCTCGAACCGGGAGATGCGATCGTCATTGGCGAAAGCCGTCTCGAATACGCCGCCGCCGCCGAGCCATCCGCACCGACCGGTCCGCTGCCCGAAGTGCTGAAGCGGTCCGTTTCGGGCGAAGAATACGATCCAGCGACCGTCGCTGTAGTGACAGAG
>JABFSB010000176.1 GCA_013140875.1 Acidobacteriota bacterium | reverse complement strand
GGATAACATAGTATATCCACGTACTCCATTTGAAATACGAAAATCAGAAATGCCGTCTATTCGCCGCACGGACAGTAATCGCTAAATCCAAAAGTTGCGTTTATTGCTGAACCGATAACTACACCTCCTTCGTAAGAGAAGGTTGCGAGGACGGCATTGACGGCTGAACCGACAGCAACGCCAATTCCAGTCTCAGTCGCAGTGAACGTAGCGGCTCCCGAAACCGACCCACCAAAGCCCGTTCCCGCCCATTGCATAAATGTCATAGTTTGAAGTCCGTTAGCAGTCGCGCTACTCGTTAGCGCGCCCAGGCCGACTCCAGGAAATATTGAAGGAGCGCCAAAGCCCGGGAGAGCAGCATTTGTGGTATAAAAGTCATTCCCGAATCTTTGAAGCCAGGTAGTCTTACATTTTCTCTTTGATCTCTCCGTCGCTGAAATCAGTTCCGAAAAAGTCTGGCGAGTAAAGATACCTCCCTCTCCAGTTAGATGGTTTTAAACACCAGGGTTTCTTGGTCGGTGTGAATATGGAATATTCGGCCCCGTTGGCGAGCCGTATCCCAAATCAATTAGGCCCGTCGGATCTTTCAGATTTATTGGGTTTCCGCGCACATACTCGTAAAGACTCGCCGACTTTGATTGGAAGCCTATTAGTCCGCTAAAAAGTGTCATTTAAACCATGTCTTAAACATCAGGAAAAAATATCGTACTATCATGACTCCTACCGCCAGAGTGACTATCGTGAGAATGGGTGCTAGGACTGCGTAGGGTGCCGCCTCTCCAAAAATTACAGCAACCATGAAAACCGTAAGAATCGTGATTCCACTTACAACGAATATCCATTTTCGAAGCCGGTTTACTTTGTCATTTTTATTAGTTGAGTCTTTCATAGTTGTTTACATTTGCACGCTGATTTTGGTGGAGTATTGAAGCACCATAGAAATTTCTTTCCAACGTCCGCTCCGACTGAGATGCCATATCCGACGTTAGGGCCAAAGCCAAATCCTCCGCCTTGAGTATTAGCGCTTCCCGATTTGTTAAAGTTCCAAGGCAGGCTGGATACAAACTTCCCGCCTTTTAACGTAACTTTGCCACCACCCTTGACCGCCGCATCGGCTGCAAATTCCGCAAAGTCATTGGTTCCCGAACCTTGTGAATAAGGTCCAAACCCAGCGTTAAATTTCGCTCCCGCACCGGCGAACGCTCCGAATCCGACACGTCCTGAAACTTTCGTGTAAAGACATACTTCGCCCGTCAGTGGATTTACATCAAATCCTGCACTAGCGCCCGCCCCGGCATACAACAGGTGGACATTCCCGCCTGCCTCCAAACCGGTCCACACGTTACTGTCTCCAAGTTCACAGGCAGCCTCCTTGCCCTGATCATAAATTTTGGGGTCTTGATAGACGCTTGGATCGATCAATCCTAGCGGATCTCGTTTGTTCATCGCGTTCGAGTGAACATACCCATACAGATTGATATCTCCGCCGCCGAAGCCGATTGGGTCTTCGGAAGAGAAACGGCCTAGCTTGGGGTCGTAGAACCTTGCTCGAGAGAATTGGAGGCCTGAGAATGTGTCAAACTCTCTGCCGGTGAACTGATAACGCGAGGCCAGATTGCCCGTTGCATTTCCAAAGGAATCGTATCCAGCGGAAGTCGTAACCGAGGCAGTTGAGTTGGACAATCCCAGCGTCGAGCCGAGATGGTCGCCGAGGAAGTATGAGGCGTTGCCGGAGTTTGTCAGTTTCAGCTTGTCGTCGGTCCCGAGGCCATTTTGGTATTTCGTGATTCCCGTTTCGGCGTCGTCCATGACGACATCGAGGCCGTCGTGCGTGAAACGGGTTCGTTCTTTCGAAAACCTCAGGTTCCGTTCTACTCTCCGGCCGAGGGCGTCGTATTTGTAGCGGGCTTTTTCCTTGCGAGTCGAGGCTTCGGTCAGGCGATTCTCGTAGTCCCAGGTGTATCGCCAGAAGTTCTGGCCTTCGCTTTTGCGGATCGTGTTGCCGTTGGCATCGAATTGATAACTTGCCATAGCCGTCGAAGCAAGCTGGTTGAACTTACCCGATTGGTAACCGTAACTTGCACTAAGGTGCGAGGCCGTGCGGTTGCCTATATCGTCATACGTATAGCTTTCAGTCGAGGTGCCGTTGGTCATTCCGGTTAGCCGGTCAACATTGTCGTAGGTGAAATTCTTTATTTGCGTCAGTTCCGCGATCTGGCTGATCTGGCTCGCCGCGTTGTAAGAGTATTGGTTGTCAACCAGCGTTGCGGACGTAGATTGATGCTTCAATCGCTTCAACCTCGACATTCCGTCGTACTCGAAAGTGGACGTGATGCCGTTCGGCATCGTCCGCGAGGTCATCCGGTCGGCGATATCGTATCCGAACGCGAAATTCTGGCTCGCTTCGTCGGTCAACGTTGTCAGGCGGTTTGCATCGTCGTACGCATAGCTCGTGTGCACCGAGCCGTTAAGCTTTAACTGTGTCCGGTTCGAGGCCGCGTCATAATCGTACTGGGCAAGGTGCTCGAAGTCGAAACGATTTATCAATTGCGTTTACTGTAATGTCTTTTGACCAGAACAAAAGTACCGTATGCGGACAGAACAATTACTCCGAGAAAAGGAAAGGTGCCGCCTATTGCCGTCGGGTTAATCAGAGCATACAACCAGAGCGAAAGAGGCATCGAAAGGAACACTAAACCGTATAGCCATTGCCGAATTTTCCCTAATCCGAGCAATGTCATGAACGTACCTGCAACAAGTGCCCCAAATAAAATGGCGGGATTGCTTGGGACGCGCTCCTTCGGTTCAAAAAAACTGGCAATTAGGAATATGCCCGAAAAAACGGCGATCAATGCACCGGGAACTGCGAAAATAACAAAAAAAAGCCCTTTCGATACCCCCGACTTCCAAGCGGTTTCTTGTTTAGGGTCATTCATAATTGTGAAAATCAGAGTAAGAACGCGGAATCGCCCACCGTTCCCTTCCATGGGTCTAATCTAAGTGACTTACACTTAGGGTTACCAGACACTGCTCGAATCCATGTGTGCGGGTGCCAGTCCGTAAATGGTATTGTTGACTGTTCGAAATTGAAATTCCAGGGATTTTCGTAGCTTCCTGCACTCAAAGCATTTCTAGTAAGCGAGGCTTGGTCGAAGCAACTCATGTATGGCGTTCTGCCGGTAAGCAAAGCTGCTGTGCCCTGCAATCCGTTGTAAGGGTAAAACGGGTGCCGTTGTCCGTTCGCTGTCATATCACTAACGGTTGCGGAAAAGGTGGCCTTCATTTTTTCGAGGTCTCTTTCACAGCTCTTTTGCTCTTCATCACATCCCTTCTTTTTACTCGACGGGAAGAGATTCGGCAATCCTAAAAATGGAAGTGAAATATTTCCCGAAGGGTCTTTTCTATTAAGCGGGTTGTTCTTAACGTAGTTATACAAATTGTAATCTGCCCCGGCGAATCCGATCGGGTCTTCGGAGGTGAAGCGGCCTGGTTTCGCGTCGTAGAATCTGGCTCGGTAGTACATTTGGCCGGTGAAGTCGTCGCGTTCGCGGCCGGTGAAGCCGTAGCGGGTCGCGAGGGTCGATGTTTGGTTGCCGAAGGAGTCGTAATTTGTTGATGAAGTGATCGCCCCGGTTGAGTCGGCAAGGCCGTTGGTGCTTCCGAGATGGTCGGTCAGGAAATAGCTAACCGTATTTCCGGTTTGCATGCGAAGTTTGTTGTCGATTCCGGGGCCGTTTAGGTATTTGGTCAGCGTGCCGAAGTCGTCATCGACCATAACGTCGAGGCCGTCGTGAGTGAATTTTGTGCGTTCCTTGCCGTAATCGAAGTTGCGCTCGACGCGGCGGCCGAGAGCGTCGTATTTGTAGCGTACATTCTGTTTCCGCGTTGAGGCCTTGACCAGCCGGTTCTCATAATCCCACGTGTAACGCCAGAAGTTTGAGCCTTCGGACTTTTGGATCGTGTTTCCATTGGCGTCATAGTTCATTGTCGCCGTGGCGGTCGACGCCATCTGGTTGAACTTGCCCGATTGATAGCCGTATGTTGCCGACAGATGGCTCGATGTACGGTTGCCGACGTCATCGAAGGCATAGGTCTCGTTCGCTCCTGACAGAGTGCTGTTTGCACTCTGCAGCCGGTCAACGTTGTCGTAGCCGAACATGCGCGTCTGTGTCAGGTCGGTTATCTGGCTGATCTGGTTCGACGAGTTGTAGTTGTACTGACGATCGAACAGCGTCGCGCTTGTCGTCGCGTCCTTAAGCCGCTTCAACAGATCGTTGTTGTAGTATTCGTAAGTCGTCGTCACGCCGTTCGGGAATACGCGCGAAGTTATCTTGTTCGCGTTGTCATAGCCGAATGTAGTCGTCGTGCTGTCTGACGAATTGACGATATTCGCGAGCCGTCCGGCATCATCATAATTATACGCGGCGTAGCTTGTTCCATCCAGTTTTAAACGCTTTTGATTGACGGTTGAAGTCCGTTCGTACTCGTACGCAATTACTTTGCCGAATACGTCGGTCGTGCTGAGAACTCGGTTGCGGTCGTCGTAGTTGAAGGTTACGGTGCCGGCTTCGTTGACGGCCAGGTCAGGCGTGAAATGTCGTCGTAGGCGTAGGTAGATTGCTGTTTGTCAACCGCGTTGCCGGTGCCGGGTTCGTATTCGATCTTGGTCAGGCGGTTGAGGTTGTCATAGGTGTAGTTGGTGACGCGGCCGGCGTAATCGGTACGCTTTTTGCGGTTGCCCGCGTTGTCGTACTCAAAGGCCATCGTGCCGCCCGCACGGGTCTGGCTGAGCAGGCGTCCGAGCGGATCGTAGCTGAACGTGTAGGTCTGGTTGATGGCGTCCTTGACCTCGATTGTCTGGAACCGTGAGTTGTATTTGGTAGTCGTGACCTCGTTCTCGGCGTTCGTAACCGTGTTCGTCCGCGTCGCGTCGTCGTAACCATACTGCGTAATCCGGTCCGCCGTGTCGGTGTATTTCTTTATCCGCCCAAGCTTGTCGTACTCGTATTCCTCATCCAACCGCGTCCCGCCCGAGGTCGCCGCCGGATGAATAACTTTTTTCATCCGGTTAAAATCGTCGTACTCGTAATTGGTGACGTTGCCCAGCGCGTCGGTGTACGAGGTCATATTCGACATGTCGTCGTAACCGAACTGCTTAAGGTGCCCGAGCGGGTCGGTTATCTTCTTTAGCCGGTACTGCGG
>JABFSB010000137.1 GCA_013140875.1 Acidobacteriota bacterium | reverse complement strand
TTTCAGAACGTCGCGTTTGCTCTCGACCGCACGACAAACGATCGGTCCGTCAAAACCGCTTGCACGTTTTTCATCGGCAAGCGTCTCCGCTACCACGGGGAATTGGCTTCCGCCTTTTCTATATTCGGTTGTGTAAATGATCAGGATCGAGGCGTCGGGCATAAGAATGTTAATGATGCATAGTAACATTTGCCGAGAAATGCCGAAGCCCGCGCGTGAGCAAGGGCGTAATAATCAAGTTGGATGTCACACCCTTGCTCACGCGCGGGTCTGTGCACCTAAGTTCAGATCAGCCGCGACGGTGCGGAGATCTTGGACGAACTCGGCGTACTGCACTTCGCGCTCTTGCGGATCAGGGGCACGCAGGATCGAGGATGGGTGAACCGTCGCCAGCACCCTTTCGGCCATCGGCGAATCGAGCCAGACGCCGCGCTCTTTGGTTACCCGGAATTGTTTTCCCAACAGAGCCTGTGCGGCGGTGGCACCCAGCAATACCAGGATTCGAGGTGCGATTACGTCCATCTCCGCCGCCAGCCACGGCAGGCATGCCTCGACCTCACGGGCGTTGGGCCGTTCGTGAAGGCGCCGTTTGCCCTGTGGTTTCCATTTGAAATGTTTGACGGTGTTCGTGACGTACGCGACGGAACGGTCGATGCCGGCCTCTTCCAAAGCCTTGTCGAACAAACGGCCCGCTGGCCCCACAAACGGCAAACCGGCAAGGTCCTCTTCGTCGCCTGGCTGCTCGCCTATAAACATCAGCTCGGCCGTCAGGCCACCGGCTCCGAAGACGGTTTGTGTAGCGTTATTATACAGCTCACACCCTTTGCAACCTTCGGCGGCGTTCTTCAGCGACGCATAATCCAGGCTTTCCGGGAAAAAATTTAGAGCACTTAGCTCTGGAATTTCGTGGTTGGACATATCTTTTTTTAAGGAAAGCAATTCGCAAGCCAAACTGTGCGTCGGAGTGATCATTGCAAAAAACTTCACGTTCCTCAGTCCGGAATAAATCCCGACACCTGGCTGTTCCAGAGCTCCGCGTAAACACCACCCAAAGCCAAAAGCTCATCGTGCTTTCCGTTTTCGACGATGCGGCCGTTTTCGATTACGACCAGGCGGTCCATCGCCCTGAGAGTTGACAGCCGATGGGCGATAGCAATAACGGTCTTGTCCTTCATCAGTTCGACCAGTGCTTTTTGGATAGCGGCTTCGCTGATACTGTCGAGGGCGCTCGTTGCCTCGTCAAGCAAGAGTATCGGTGCATCGCGCAGCACGGCCCTCGCCACCGAAACACGCTGCCGCTGTCCGCCGGAAAGCATCACTCCGCGTTCGCCGACCTTCGTTTGGTATCCGCTCGGCAGTTCGTTTATGAACTCGTCCGCCTGCGCCAAATTGGCGGCGTTCACCACCTCGGCATCGCTTGCATCCAGGCGGCCGTAGCGAATGTTTTCGATGATCGACCGGTGGAACAGCGATGTCCCCTGCGGCACGAACGCGACCGCCTTTCTTAGCGAATCAAGCGTGACGCTATTTATCGACTGTCTGTCTATCGCAATGCTTCCGCCGCCGAGTTCGAAACGGCGCAGCAGCAGAGCGACCAACGTCGATTTGCCCGCGCCGCTGTGACCGACCAGCCCGACCTTTTCGCCGCCCGCGATACAAAGATCGAAATCGCCATGAAAGACGCGTTTGCCGCGATAGGAAAAGTCGAGGCCCTTGAATTCGATCGCGGCCTGACTCACCGTCAGCGGTTTCGCGTCTGCAGAATTAACGATCTCGTGCGGTTCGAGCAGTTCCTTCAATCCTTCGCTGACCTGGCCGTAGTAACTGACGGCCTGGGTCATATTCTGGCCGAGAAAGAACATTCGCTGCTCAAGCCCGATCACGATAGTAATGATCATTACCAGCGAGCCGACGCTGATCTCGCCTCGTTCGATCAACAGCATCCCGAACGCGAACATCGAAAGCATGAACAACGCCAAGAGGACTCCGTTCGTCACCAGCACCCACTCCGACCACCACCATTCACGCAGGTGTGCCGTTCGCTGGTGGCCGATGTGCCCGCCGATATGCAGTTTTTCGTAATCGATCGATCCGGTGTATTGCACCGTGTCGACGTTCGACGTGCTGTCCACCATTTTGCCTTTCAGCGATGAGGACGATTCGGCATATGCGAAGCTTAATTTATGCAGCCGCGACACAAAGAACACGTTCAGCGGCACGTACACGGCCATCCACACCAGCAAAGTCAACGCAAAGTAAGGATGCGCGTTATAGGTCAAAAACAGGTCCGCCGCAAGTCCGACTATCAGCGGAAAGAACTGCCACAGCCACTGGCCGACCAGCCGTTCTATTCCGGACGCGGCGTTGGATATTTTATTAACGAGCGCACCCGCGTGGCGGTCGCTGAAGTATGTGGCCGAATGCTCGGAAAGATAGCCGAACAATCTACGGCTCCCCTCGGCCACGGCGCCGGTTATCCAGCGCATTCCGCAGAATCCGCTTGTGCGCCAGATGAACTCATTGATCATGTAGATGGCGGGAAATATCAGCACCCATCGCCAAATGTCCGAGACGTCGGCCTTGCCCTGACCGAACGCGATGGCGTTGTCGGTCAAACGGCCCAACACATAGGTCGAAATACGCGAGACTGCGGTTGCGACGAAAGCCGCCGTCATCGCGCCAAAAGCCCAACGGGCGTAGGGCGCGCTCACCGCGCGTGCGAATGCAATAGGTTTGACCGGCATACGGCCGTTATTCAAATTCTTGGACATGAGCAGGCAAAATTAACGAAAACGCGCGCGAAAAAGTACGCCGCTTTAGGTTCGGATGAAGGGGAAGTTGCTTACCGGGGACAACTTTAGGGTTAGGAATTCATCATGGGTGTGCCTGCCAATCGAGTTAATAGAAGAATAGATATAACACGAATGCCGAAATGTCACAAATGTTTTTTAGTAGAGTCTTGGTTCTTCCTTCGCGTCTTTGCGACTTTGCGGGAGAAGAATTTCTGTTTCCCGCAAAGACGCAAAGACGCAAAGAACGCGAAGGAAGAATACTCTCACGTTCAAACCAACCGTTCTGGTCCGCTTATGAAAAATTCAAAGGATGGCCTGCCCAACTTTCGCTTCCCGAACTTTTTGATTGCATCCGAACCCGATTTCATGTTTCATTATCTGTGCGAATATGCCCCAGGCCCCGACCATTCCATCCCGTGCCGTCCCGACCCGTTTTCAGGCCATTGTTTTTCGTGGAAAGACGATTCTGCTGCAATTGAAGCGCGGAATCGCGGACCGATTCGGCTCGCCGGTCAGAAAAGGTGGGAGAAGGGATGATCTGATCTCGCATCCAGTCGTTTCTCAATCACGGACGGCGCTTTGGACCGAGATCGAGCCGGAAGAGCGATTTCTTGTCGCAGGGAAAATACATAATCTCCGCCTTGCCCTAAAACAACTGAACGGCGTCGAGTTTCGTGGCGGCGAAACTTTCAGCTTTTGGAAACACGTCGGCCGTGCCAGCCGTCTCAAGGGCTTTGTCGAAGGAAGAGAATTGCGCGAGGGCTGCATCATCCCCAACGTCGGCGGCGGTCTTTGCCAGATTTCCAATGCGCTCTATGACGCCGCGTTGGAGGCGAATTTCGAGATCGTCGAACGGCACGCACACACTCAGGTCGTCAGCGGCTCGCTTGCCGAACAAGATCGCGACGCCACCGTGTTCTGGAATTATGTCGATCTGCGATTCCGCTCGGAAAAACCTTTTCGCATCGAGGCGAAACTGGACGAAAAAGATCTTACAGTCCGCTTTCGTGGCGAAAAGCTGAACGGTTCGTCGCTCCATCAAATAAGGCGGATTCCGATTCACAACGATACGCCGCAATCATGTGCGACCTGCGAAATAGGTGACTGCCATCGCGTCGTCGATTCAACCGAGCATCGCGATTTTGGGAAAACTGCATTCCTGCTGGACGAGTTCTCGCCGGAGTTCGATGCGTATGTTCAAAACACAAGAACGGCGAAAGACATTTTGTTTGTACCGCTCGACGGCAAGCGTTTCGGGAAGAGAAATTATGCGTGGAGCACAAAGGGTTTCGCTCATTTTCGCCAAAGCCTGCTCGTAACCGCCGTTCGTTCCTATCGTTCCCGCAGACTTGCGGCGCAGGGACGGGCACGACAGCTTAATTTGCTTGCGATGTACGAACGCCTGGCCGAGAGCTATGCAAGACGTCTCGGATATGACGCGTTGCACGTGGTTATCCAGCAAAATCTGTTGCCGTTCCTTTGGAAAAACGGCCATCTTGGCGGCCGCACGTTCGATGTGCTGATGACGGCTTTACCGATGGCCGAGCTGCAAAAACGCCTCGATGCGGCGGCAAAGCTTCATCCGGAAAGCACGACGCTCGGCGATTTTCGCGCCGACAAAGATTTGATCGAAGCCGAGACTGAAGCGCTCGGACACGCGCGAAAAATCGTCACGCCACATTCCGATATAGCTACACTCTTTCCAAAACGCTCCGTACGGATCGAATGGAATGTGCCCGCGGTCCGAAAGTTCGCCAAAACGGAAAACTCAAAACCTCACATCGTCTTCCCGGCCGCAACGGTCGGCCGCAAGGGCTGTTACGAGCTTCGCGAGGCCATTCGCGGACTTGAAATTAAACTCGTTTTGCTCGGCCCGCTGATTGAAGGTGCGGATTTTTGGAACGGATTCGACATCGAAAAAGGCTGCGACGATTGGCTGGACAAAGCCGACATGGTCGTGCTGCTGGCCCATGTCGAGCATAAACCTCGAAGGCTTTTGATTGCGGCCGCGAGTGGCGTTCCGGTCATTGCTTCGAATGCCTGCGGAGTCGCCGGAACGGACGGCATTGTGAGTGTCCCATGCGGCAGCGTTGATGCGTTGAGAGACTCGATCGAATTCCGTCTCGCCAAATAAAGCTTTTGGAACGAAATTTTGGACGTGGCGTGCAACCATTGAACGAGTTGACTTCTCCAAGTTAACGGCGAGGACTCGTTACGTGCCCCACATGAAATACTCTTTACAAATCGTCGTAAAAGCTTTAGTTCTGGTAACTTTCGCCGCCGTTCCGACTATGGCCCAGCCTCCCGAGCCGGCCGAGAACCGCATTTTCGAGCAGGTTTATCTTGCAAAGGATGACGGACGCGGCAAACCCGGCGTCGCCGCGACCGAATTTGCGGTTACCGATATACCGATACAT
>JABFSB010000398.1 GCA_013140875.1 Acidobacteriota bacterium | reverse complement strand
TTCTATTTGATAAAAGCGCGCCCATAATGGCGGCGCGGTCTTGTCCCTAATCACTATCCTGTCGCCGTTCTTTCGCTCCCAGCGAATGCCATTTATTTTGTTTTTCTCGAACCACGCAGCCGCTGATTCGACCGCTTGGCGGATCTCGTCGGTCGGCTTTTCACCCATCAAAAATCGAACGATGCCGACACTTTCACCGGCCGTTAGCGAAACAGGCTCGTAAGTTCTTGCGGCGGCCGGTTTGAGCGAAACCTCATCGTATTGCGCCGCCCAGATCGTTTTCCCGCCGTCCGTTTCTATCTGAAGTTTAAGTATCAGCGGAACAGCCTTCTCAACCGCTTTTTCGGCCCGAAAGCGACGCTCTTCATCGACAAACTTATA
Source organism: Acidobacteriota bacterium (assembly GCA_013140875.1). Taxonomy (GTDB): domain Bacteria; phylum Acidobacteriota; class Blastocatellia; order Pyrinomonadales; family Pyrinomonadaceae; genus OLB17. The sequence goes on along the minus strand of JABFSB010000398.1, from coordinate 4,866 downwards.
GTCGGCCCCTTTTCCGGCAATATCGCGAAGCACGCTCAGGACGCCGATCATCGCGTCGTCATTAAACGTGATGTGCTCGTAATAGCCTTTTTTTAACGGGAAGAACTGCGGGAAACCGCCATTCTTGTATTGCGAGTCGAGGAGATAGTCGAGGCCTTTGTTAAACGCTTCGTTGTACTTGCGAAAATTGTTGGGCGGTTGTGATTTTAAAAGACTCGCGGTAATTATTTTTCCGAGATACGCGACCTGCGGATACGTCGTCCGATTATCGATCGTGGTCTCGGCGAGTTCCCACCGTTTGGCGATCAGATTTGCCTTTTCCGCCTGAGTGAGCATCAAGGCCATGTCCACATTTTTTTCGAATCCGCCGTTTTCTTTTTGGTAGAGAATAACCTGGTCCGCGATCCGTGCCGCCTCGTCCGTCTGATACCAAAGCGGCTGCTGCTCGAAAATATTTTCCCATGATACGAGCGTCCAATCAGGCTGCGTTTTTCCCAACCAGGCCTCTGTCGCGGTCCTTGGATTCCAGCCGTCTCTGCCTTTGAGAAAACTCTCGACCGAAAAGGAGCGGGCCTCGACGTCGGTTAGTTGATGCGACCAGTGGACCCGATTCGAAAGGGCCGCTCCGGGCCCGGACGACTTGTATTCGGCAAAGTACGCGGTCTTTTCCCTTTCCGCCAGCCAGTGATGCCAGCCTTCGGGAAGAATTTGCGCGTCCATGCGCGTCTCTATAAAAACGGTCCGTCCGTAATCGCGCCACGGCCGGCCGAGATAGACGCCTTTTTCAGTATTCGCACTGGTCAATTTCGATTTTATAAAGACAAAGCCGCTGGGCTCATCGGCGGCGAAACGCATCGGCGCGGTGATAAAACCGTCGGCCTTATTGTGAATGCGGCAATTCTCGAACACCGCGGCGGCCTGGCCGAAAATATAATCGACATGGCCTTCGATATAGCTGTCCTTGTAATACTGCCGGCCGTTCTTTGCGTAAAGCGTGTCCTGCCAGCCGAGAAACCGGCAGTTTTTGAAAATCGCTCGGTCGGCCTCAACCAGAATGGCGACGGCCTGCGAACCCTTTCCAAATGAGTTTTCAAAAGTTATGTTCTCGGCGTAAAAATCGTGTCCGCCAACGTATGTTGCGTACGCGGCAGAAGTCGATCCGGCATCCTTGTTGCTGATCTTGAATTTAAGGATCGTCCTTTCGGCAGATTCGCCGATAAAAGCGACAAATGGTTTATCGGCCGGAACCCGGACCTGCTCGTCGTAGGTTCCGGCCTTTATCAAAATGCGGCATCGCGTCTTGTTCCCCGCGGGCACTTTTGCGATCGCCTCGGACACGCTCCGAACATCCCCGGAGCCATCCGCGGCAACAGAAACGACGCAATCCGCAGGCGGAGCAAGGCCGAAAGCGCTGAATGCACCTGAGAAAAACAAGGACGAGAGAAAAAAGAAACGTGTCATCCTGTACTCAATTTCCGCATCTCGATTCGGATAAGGGTTATTGATAAAACCGTACTTGCCAAAAACATTGGTAATACCATTTAGCCTTTTTTGGCCTCAGATTTACTGCCGGGAGCCTGACACTGGCGTAAACAAAACACCTTATTATTTAATAGTTTGAGCGTAAATGATTATGCACTTGGTAAAAATAGTTGTCAATAGTAATTACCAATTACTGTCGCGAAATCATTAAGGGTTTTACCAATAGTCGAACCGGAGGAGTCGGTTTCAGGTTCGATTCGGCGGGGCGGTGGAATCGCGCTTGATTAGATAGGTCGGTATTCTGACTTCGACGCCACGCTGATGCGGGCGTTCGACTGTGAGGAGAAGAGCTTCGACTGCACGGCGTCCGATTTCTACGCGCGGCGAGCAGACCGTCGTCAACGCCGGTTCGGAAAGTGAGGCGAAAGAAATATCGTCGAAGCCGATAATCGACATATCATAAGGAACACGAAGGCCGGCGGCCTTTAATTCCTGCATAGCTCCCAACGCCATCAGGTCGTTGGCGACGACCACCGCCGTGGGCCGTTCGCTTTCGGCCAGCATCCGGGTCGCGGCGGCGCGTCCTCCCTCGAACCTGAAGTCGCCCTCGTAAACTTTCGGCTCCGGCTCATCCGGCAGGTGACGTTTCATCGAATCGACAAAAGCATCCTGGCGAACAACGGCGGAATATAGCTCGTGCGCACCGGCGATGTGCGCGATCCTTCTATGGCCAAGGGAAACGAGATGGCGTACCGCTTCGTCGATACCCGCTGCGTAATCGAGGATGATATTACTCATTTTTGCTCCGACCACACCAAGGTCGTGAAAAACAATGCTTATCTTTTTCCGTTTCGCCTCTTTGATCAACTCTTCGTCGAACTCGGCGGTCATCATGATCACTCCGGCGACCCGCATTTGAATCAGCCGGCGAAGATAGTCAACAGCGCGGTCCGTCTCGTAATTGGTGTTGAGAAGGATCAACGAATAACCACTCTCGAATACAGCGGCCTCGACGCTTTTAATGATCTCGGGAAAGAAAGGATTGGATATGTCTGATACCAGCAGCCCGATCATCTTGCTCCTGCCGAGCGCAAGGCTCTGGGCATGAGTATTGGGATGATAGTCGAACTTCTTGATCGCACCCTCGACGCGCTCGCGCGTTTCATCGGCGACGTATTTTGTCTTGTTGATCACATGCGAGACGGTGGCGGTCGAGACGCCGGCCTCGCGGGCAATGTCCTTGATTCGCATCGATTAGACGGTAGTTGAAAAGAAGATAAAAATCAAAAACACAAAACTTTGATGGATGCTAAAAATCGAATTGGTCGATGTTCTCTTTATTGAAGATAAAAGGTTTACCTAACCTCACCTCGTCACCGACAACCTCAAGCTCGTTCAAACGGCCAGCCGAAAGTTTTTTATCACCCGCCTTGAACGCGCCGGAACTCAAAGCGTTTGAGGCAAAAACGGTAAGATATCCGAGGTCGCCGGTATTCCAGAGAACAATACTGTCGATGACGCCGTCCTTTATGTATGGACGGCACATGTTAGGAAGCGACAGGCCCGTTACTTTGACGTCCGTGCGTGCCGACTGTTTTACGGCTTCAGCTATCCCCGGAACGGCCGGTGCGGCAATCCCCATGACCAGCTTTACATCGGGATACACCTTTAAAATATTCTGCGTCTCTTGAAAAGCCCGGTCACGGTCGCCCTCGCTCGGTTGAATTGCAACAAGCTTCAAGTCCGGATATTTTTCGGCGAGCCGCTGCTTAATGAACTTTATCCATTCGTTCTGATTCGCGGCGCTCAACGAAGCGGTGACGATCGCGAACTCGCCCTTGCCGCCCATGATACGCGCGGCCTCGTCGGTTAGCGTTTCGCCTATGCCCTGCGGCGTAGCCTGATTGATGAAAAAATCCCGGGCGTCCTTTTCCGCGTCGGCGTCCCACGTGACGACCTTAATACCTTTTGCTTTTGCCTTTCTCAATACGGTGGAAATGCCTTCTTTGTTCTCGACGCTGACGGCTATCACGTCGACGCCGCGCGTGATCCAGGCCTCAACTACCTCGTTTTGTTTGGCCGGGTCGAGATCGGTCGGCCCATCCCAAAGAAGTTCCGCACCGAGTTCCCGGGCGGCGTCTTCGGCACCTTTGCGGCAGCTTATAAAATACGGATCGCCTTTGGCTTTCGGCATCATCGCAATGACGCTTTTCTTTGGGTTTGCGGGAATCGCAGCCGGTTGAACCCGGGTCGGACCCACCGCCGCCCTTTCATCTTTTATCGATCGAACCAGAAGCCAGTTGCTTCCGGCAACGATCAAAGCCGCGGCCAGAATAACGCCGCTCAAAATTCCGATCTGCCAATTTTTCACTTCAAACTCCTCCTTAGAAGACACATTCCTGTGAGACGCGGCCTGGCCGCCGCGTGTCAGCCGGTCGATCAAGATGGTCGCGATAAGCAGTACGCCGGTCAATATGCCCGCAAGCTCACTCGGCTGTCCGCTTAGCCGAAGCCCATTCTGCAGGATCACGATTGCGAACAGGCCGAGAATCGTTCCCAGGACAGTTCCGCGTCCGCCAAAGATCGAGGCCCCGCCGAGAACGACAGCAGCGATCGCGGTCAATTCGTAGCCCGTACCGGCATCGGATTTTGCCTGGCCAAGATGGGCTACATAGATAATCGCCGCGAGACTCGCAGCCAGCCCCGAAAGACAGTAAATAAAATTCAGCCGCCGACGAACTTTTATACCCGCATATCGCGAACCTTCTTGCGAAAAGCCGATCGCGAAAAAACTGCGGCCGAACGCAGTCCGGTGCATCCACCACCAAACGATCGCGATTGCCGGGACGAAGATAAAGAGCTGAGTGGGAATGACGCCAAAAACATAACCCTGCCCGAGGAAAAGAAATGACGGCGAAAAGCCCGAATAATTCTCTATGCCGCGAGTCAACCCTTCGGCGACGCCTCGAAATAGCGAAAAGGTTCCCAGCGTTACGATCAGCGGCGGGGCCTTTAACTTTGTGATCATCGCCGCATTCAACGCACCGCCGAGCAATCCGACGAGCAGCGTGACAGTGATCGCAACCGACATCGAGAAACCGCCGTCCCGCCAAAGCCCACCCATCACAACGGCCGCCAGACCCATCATCGAGCCGACCGAAAGATCGATCCCGCCGGTAATAATTATCGGCGTCATCATGAGCGCCAGCAAACCGATCTCGACCGCCAGCCGCGTTATCTCAAAACCGTTGCCGGAAGTAAGAAAATTGCTGCCGGTCAAGCTGAAAATGAGGCATTCGCCGACCAGCACGAGCAGCAGTATCCATTCATTATTTGGAAAAATACGCTCGCGCCAGGCTTGATCGGTCTCAAGCGGTCTTGGCA
>JABFSB010000304.1 GCA_013140875.1 Acidobacteriota bacterium | reverse complement strand
TTGTGCCCGCGATCGGCGTGATGTCCGATGTCGTTCTCAATCCCTCGTTTCCGGCCGACGAATTCGACCGCGAGAAAAAGCTGACGCTGGACAATCTGGCCCAGGCCGCAAGCAATCCAAACTCGGTTGCAAACCGCGTGGCAAGCATGATCGCATTCGGCGCCGACCATCCGTACGGCCGGCCTTCGGGCGGACTGCCGGGCACGATCTCGGCCCTCACCCGCGAAGACCTGATCGCGTTTCACAAAACGTATTGGAAACCGGGAAGCTCGGTACTTGTCTTTGTCGGCGACATTACGCTGGCCGAAGCGACGAATCTCGCCCGTCAGCAGTTCGGCTCGTGGACGGGCGGCTCGGCCCCGGCCGTGAGCATCGCCGCAGCCACGCCGATGCCCGCTGGAAAAGTCTACTTAATCGACCGCCCCGGCTCGGCCCAGACGATCGTTTCACACATCCTTAAAGCACCGGAAAGAAAGTCGGCGGATTACTATTCGCTGACGCTTGCCAACGCGGTTTACGGCGGCGGTTTCGGTACGCGGCTCAACCTGAATCTCCGCGAAGACAAAGGTTATTCGTACGGCGTATTTGCGTTCCCGCAGCAATTGAGTAAAGGCGGCACGTGGATAGCGAATGGCGGCGTCCAGACCGATAAGACCAAGGAATCCGTTGTCGAGTTCATGAAGGAGCTGCGCGGCATCGCTGGCGAAAAACCGATAACGGACAAGGAGTTCAATACGGCAAAATTGGCTAAGATCCGCGGCTACGCCCAGCAATTCGAATCCTACGGCCGCATAACGCAGCAGGCGGCGGACCTCTGGTTTTACGGCCTCCCTCTCAGCGACCTGCAGGCCGAGACCGACGAGATCGCAAAACTCCAACTCGCCGGCGTCAACGCCACCGCGGCCAAATACGCGGCCCCCGCGGGAACCTCGATTCTGCTGGTCGGAGACCTCTCCAAAATCGAAGCCGGAATCAGGGAGTTGAACTTAGGTGAAGTGATGATTCTCGACGTTGAAGGAAAGCCGGTGAAACGCTAGGCCAAAAAAGAAGAGGGGAAAAGCCAAGTTGGCTTTTCCCCGTCTTTGTAAAAAAGATCATTTCAATTGCTCAACGAGCTACCGGTGTCTCGTCAGTTTTTTTCATCAATGCTCTCAGCGCTTCATTTACCGCTTCTGCAGTCGGAAAAGCTTCTGCTACATCGCCGTCGAGCAAAATAAGATTGCTGCCCGCCCTATAACGCTCGACATACTTTCCTCTAACGCGTCCTTTTAGTTTCGAAAGGTCATACTCGGGCCGCATTTCATCATTCATAGAATCCTTCTTCATACTCTCTTATTTCCGAACCTGTTGGTTCTCTCGCACTGATAATCCGTAGTTCATCATTAATATCTGTATGTGAAACGAATAACAGTCTACCATTTCTGGATCGCCCGATAATCACAAATCGTTGTTCATCTATCGAGTGATCTGGATCTTCAAACGTCTCCGACAACGGATCGCCGAATACAGATGCCGCCTCTTCAAATGTTACGCCATGTTTTCGAAAATTCGACATGGCCTTTGTCGGATCCCAACTAAATTTCATTCACCATTCTATACTTGCAAATTCAAAAAGGCAGCAGATCGTTCGATCTGCTGCCTTTTTCGGAAATGTGGTCGGGGCGAGAGGATTTGAACCTCCGACCTCACCGTCCCGAACGGTGCGCTCTACCAGGCTGAGCCACGCCCCGACATCAAGTTCTTGAGTGTATGCTACCGGTTGGCTTAAGTCAAACCATTTCCATAACATCGCTTCAAACAACCTAAGACTAAAATAAGCAATAAACGCAGTTTCCCGATTATCCGCCTAACTAACTCTCCACTGCATCCGACTCCAGCGGCTTCTTGCCGAACTTATGTTTCAAAAACTCGATGATCGGCGGCAGAAGTGACAGGAACACGACGACGATTACGACCTTCTCGATGTGATCTTCCAGCTTTACGCCAAGAGCGTTCTCGATCACGCCGCCTAGGAAATATCCGGCCAGCACCATGCTGTTGATCCAAAGCAGTCCGCCGACGATACTGAACGTCAGAAACTTTGCGTATGGCATATCAGCCGCGCCGATGACCATTGGGGCAAATGTCCGGACGATCGGGACAAAGCGTGCAAGGATAACGGTTTTCGGTCCGTATTTTTCAAAAAAAGCGTGGGCCTTTTCGACCCGGCTCGGTTTGAAAATAAGGGAATTTTCCCGGCTGAACAACCGCTTTCCCATCACGCGTCCGGTCCAGTAACCCGTGCTGTCGCCAATGACCGAGCCCAGAAAGAACGCGATCAGCACGAGAATGATGTTCAACTTGTTCGCGGCGGCAAACAGCCCTGAAACGACCAGCAACGAATCGCCCGGCAGAAAGAACCCGACGGCCAGGCCGGTTTCGGCGAACACGATAAACCACAACGCGACATAGACCCAATTGCCGAATATTCCAAGCAGCGTGTCGATCAGTACCTTTGGATTAAGGTAGTGTATGAGTTCCCAAATACTTTCCATTCTTAACTGTTTTCGGCCTCGGCCCAGCCGTGTTTGCCGATCAAAGGAACGAATGCGCACGGGCCGCAATTCTCTTGCTTAAACCCTGTTTCGGTCCGCGTCACACGAATAAGGTCCTGCTGCTTTTTATCCACTCCAACCGGGACTATCAGACGTCCGCCGATCTCCAATTGTTCCAGCAGAGGTTTCGGCACCTCCGGCCCTCCGGCCGCTACTAATATTCCGTCGAACGGTGCATAGACCGGCCAGCCGTTGGTTCCGTCATCGAACCGTAGAGACACGTTATTCAACCCGATAGCCCTCAGCTTTGCCAACGCGCTTTTCGCCAAACTTTCTATACGTTCGACAGCGTAGACTTTGCGGGCCAGCGTCGCGAGAATTGCCGATTGATAACCCGAACCGGCCCCAACTTCCAGCACTCGTTCACTGCCTTTCAGCTCAAGCAGTTCCGTCATTCGCGCCACGATAAACGGCTGCGAGATCGTCTGCCCGGCCGCGATCGGTAAAGCATTGTCTTTATATGCCTGAGACCGCAGACCGTCCGGCACAAAATGATGCCGCGGTATAGTGTTCATCGCCGCCAACACACGCGCGTCCGCAATCTTATAATGGTCCCGAAGCCGCTCAACCATCCTTAAGCGAGGAATCTCGAAACCATCACTGGCGGAAGCAGGCGATGTCATTGCACTCATCTCTAAGATTATAAATGGTTGACCCGAGATACTCTATTGGTGTAGTCGATGTTGGAAAAAACGCCGCACCGTCAACAATGCGGTACATCTGACTTTATTGCGGTAATCCCATTCGCCGCACCAGGTCCTGAAAGCGCGGATCGGACCGCATCGTGTCAAAAGCAGGCCAAAGCCTATCGAATCGGGGGCTATAAGCTGCCGCATATCATCACGCGTAAATATATTGCGCCGCCAGTCTAAATTCGAACGCAGACGCCGCCGACCTCGTGAAACCCTGGAGGGCATGGTGCGCTTGCAGCTTTATCCGAAAGCACTGCAATGTGTTCGTTAAAGAGCCTTATTTTTACAGGATTCAAACGTTTCCATTCCCGCTGATGCTCGACGGCTATATCCCCTCGAAATTCCTGAGCTTTTCTCAAGACGAACTCGACCAATTTCTTTGTCTCTTCGGCGGATTTTGCCGGGTCGTCTTTATGGTCCAGTTCGATCAGCGAAAATTCGGAAATAGCCAGGTCCCTAAGAGAATCCAGTGTTTGTGTCAAGGCGATGAAATTACTTTTGTCCGATATTTCAGTCAGCATCTTTTCCCTCCTATTTAAAGTTTTCGATCATCGAGATCATCCTCGATTGTCTTTGTTTGCCGTAGTAGATCGTCCGGCTGTCGGGCGACCATGCGATCTCCGAAACGTATTCGTTCGGATCTGTGTTTGTGACTATTCGGCTGCTTCCGCCTCCTGAACTTGAAATGACGCGAATCTCGTCCCCTCCCTGTTGACGCGTAACTATCGCGATTCTCTGTCCGTCGGGTGAAAGGCGGATGTTGTGAAAATAAGCATTGTCCACTGATGCAATTTCTAACGTACTACGATCAAGAGACACAAGCACCAATTTGACTTTTATCGGTTTAGCGGAAGGGTTGCTTTCGGGTATAGCTATCACGAAACTGTCCGGCTGTTTCCGACCGATCAGCTTAAAGGCGGATTCGGACGCAAAAACGTCTTTGTCCTTTTCACCGTCGGCAACAACAATTTTCGTGATTTTTGTGATGTCGGCGGTCCGCCCTGTTCGCGAAGAGAAAGCGATTTGTCTACTGTCCGGGATAAATAAAGGACAAGACACGACAGTGTCCGGATTCGTATTTTTCGATATCTGCCGCGGGTCGCCGCCGTTCGCGGAAATTTGCCAGACATTCCAAAGTCCGTCTTCTTTCGCGCAATAGATCAAACTCCCGCCGTCGGGCGACCAACTGTAGTCTTTTACCTGGGCACGGTTAAATGGCGTCTGGCTGAAACCTGAAAATCCGATCTCGCGCGCGGTCAACTGCCGCTCGTTATCGCCGTTTCGGCCGACCGTCCAAAGTGTTATGCGATCGCCGGCATAGCGAAGAAAGGCCAGTTTTCCGCCATCCGGCGAGAAAGTCGGTGAAAAGCCGTTAGAGGTAACGTTTACTTCCTGCTCGTCATGGATCGGACGCATGGTGATCGAGCCTTCGAGCAGATGTTTAAACTCCGTGGTCGACTGAAAAACAATCGTCTCACCGTCCGGTGAAACGTCCGGCCAAATTTCCAGGCCGGAATCGGAGGTTACACGCGTTTCCGTTTTGTCGTCGATTCCAACGCTCCAGAGGTCGCTCGCTTCTCTCGACTGGTAAAAGAGTATCTTGCTGCCGTCGGACGTGACATCGCTGATCAAGGTGTCCTCAAGTCCAAGATTTATCTGCTCCGACCTCTTTTCGACCACATAGGCGATACAAGTCTGATAAATTCCACTGCGTTTCGAGCTGTACATTATCCGTTTGCCGTCGGGAAGCCAGATCGGATACTCGTCGCTTGCTTCGTCATTCGTGATCTGGACAGGCTGACCGCCGCGCAAAGACATTACAAAGATGCTCAGCCGTTCATTCGGCCCGGACGAGTAAACGATCTGGTCTTCGGTCGGAGACAAGCGAATGAACTGGGCGCGGTTCGAAGAATCGAAATTGGTCAATTGAGTGATCTGCTTTGAAGCGACGTCGAGCGCAAAAAGATTGTAGCCTTGCTGATAAACGCCT
>JABFSB010000349.1 GCA_013140875.1 Acidobacteriota bacterium | reverse complement strand
GGTTTTGCCATTTTGAGTTCTCGGTGCGGAAGCCCGACCTCAGAGAAAGTCTGATAGTCGACGATGTGTGTACGCCCTTGCTGAGGCCGCGGGCTTCTGCATTCCATTTTATTTTGCCACGAACCGCCGCCGAATTGCATCGAACAAGCTTGTGTTTATGGTAGAATCTCTGTTCGAAATCGAAGGGATTTCTTACTTTTAATGGCAGTCGGCATTATCATTCATATCTCGGTCGGATCGGAGAAACGGACCGAGTTTTTCTCCGAAAACCGGCTGAGCATCGGTTCGGATGAAACCTGTGATCTTCAAATTCACACAAAGCAGCTCGAAGCGTCGGGTCTTTGGGTCGAGTTGGAGAACAGCGATGGTGTGTTCCGCATTACCAAGTTCGATCCGGACCTTTCCTTCACGATAAACGACAAACCGATCCGCCGCTTCATTGCGATCTCCGACGGCGACCGCCTAAGGATAGAAAAGACCGACATTTCGTTCTCGTTCTTCTCGCTTTCCGAAAAGCCGACGCTGATCACGACCAACCGCGACCAGCCGCACATCGCCCAGTTTATTGAAGAAGCAGCGCTTGAATCGGCAACCTCGCCAAAACGCGATGACGCGAAGACATTCCTGCGCGAGTTTACGCGTGAGCTGCTTCGCGAGGTTTCGGTCACGACCAAGCTGATCGCACTTGTGCTGGTTTTGGGATTCTTGACCGGAATTCTCTATCTGGGCTACGCGGTAAACCACGAACTCAAGGAAAGCCGCGAGTTGGCGTCCCGCCAAGCCGATACGATCGACAGGCTGGAAAAAACGCTCGGGACAGCAAGTACGCAGATCGAAGAGCTTGATAAGTCGAACAAAGATCTTTTCAAGACGGTTTCGCTTGCCCAAAACGTCAGGGTCGATTACGGCAACGGCGTCTGCCTTATCATCGGCGTTTACGATCTGGTCGACCGTCGTAACGGCCGGCCGCTTCGTTATCCGGACGGCGGTGCGTATCGGGCCGAACCGTTCGAACCGACGGCATCGGAAGATGCCACGCGGCAGCCTGGTGCGATTTCAGGTCTTACAACGGAAGGCTCGGGCAGCCCGGTCGAATATGATTTTATCGGCACGGGGTTTCACGTCGGCGGAGGGTTTATCGTGACAAACCGCCACGTCCTGCAGCCGTGGACCGAGGACGACGTGGTCAAAAGCATGATGGCATCGTCGAATGGCCGGGCCCGGATCAAGCGCCTCGTGATCTATTTCCCGAACTATCCTCAGCCGTTTCCGCTTAAGGTTCGCGAAATGAGCGGCCGCGAAGATGTGGCAATCGCGTCGATCGATACGGCCTCTCTTCCCGCGGACGTGCCCGTGCTTCCGCTCGAAACCGATTCGGAAGCTTCGACGATCGGCAAAACCGTTGTCACGATCGGTTACCCGAGCGGGCCCGACCGCCTTTTGGCAATGGTCGACGAAGAAGAGGCGAAATCGATCAACCAGCGATTCGGAAATTCGCGTCAGAACCTGATAAATTTCCTTGCTCAATCGAAAAAGATCGTGCCGCTTACGACTCAAGGCGCGATCACCGATCTGGATACGCGTCGCATCGTTCACGACGCAAAGACTGCCGAGGGTGGCTCAGGTGCTCCGCTCTTCGGCCAAACCGGCAAGGTTATCGGAGTAAACTTCGGCGTATTCACCGAGAACACCGCCGCCAACATGGCCGTGCCGATCCGTTTTGCCATCGATCTTCTTCGAAAAGCAGGCTGGAAGACGGCGGAAGAACTTCAGCAGGAAGCTACGCTGACGGCGCAGAACGCTAACTCTAATACCAATACCGCGACCGTAAGGTGACGCGGAGACAAGGGACGCGGAGACGCGGGGATCATATGCCTAATCTTCGAAGTTATAGGGAACTCCGTGTTTATCAGAATGCGTTTGACGCGGCCAAGACAATCTTTGAGATAACAAAAAGTTTTCCGATTGAAGAAAGATATTCAATGGTCGATCAGATCCGGCGATCTTCCAGATCAGTTTGCACCAATCTGGCTGAAGCATGGCGTAAGCGCCGTTATCCGGCTCACTTTGTGAGTAAACTGACTGATTCAGAAGGAGAAGCGGACGAAACAAGGGTTTGGCTAGAGATGGCCTTGAGTTGCGGTTACGTCAACAAATTGCTGTTTGACCAACTCGATATGCGTTATGATTTGATAATCGGACAACTGGTCAGAGTGCACTCTGAACCTGAAAAATGGACGATCAGGTAACGGCAGGTAGCTTTTTTCACCGCGTCCCTCCCTCACCGTGTCACCGTGTCACGAATTATGGACAGTCTCGTTTTTTCAAATATGCTTCACCGTCCGGCCCGGACGCTGGTTAGTATTCTGGGCATCGCGATCGGCGTGCTGTTGATCGTATTCACCGTCGGCCTTGCGAACGGGACGATCCGCGAACAGGCCTCGCGCGAGGCTAATGTCGGCGCTGAAATATTTTTTCGGGCGTCCGGCTCGATCGGGATGAGCGGATCAGAAGCGTTTCGTTTATCCGAAAACCTGCCCGCGGACATAGTCAAAGTTGAAGGTGTCAACGCCGCGGTCGCAATCGGTCAAAACTCGGTGGACGCGACGGACAATAACTCGGGGAAACGGCTTGTCGACGGTGTTAAGTTCGACGAATACGCGGCGATCTCAGGCTTGCGAATTTTCGAAGGGCGCGCGTTTATTGACGGAAAGGACGAGGCGATCATCGACACGGCCTGGCAAAAACAGAAAAAACTGAAGATCGGCGATACGATACCGTTGTATGACCGACAGTTTACAGTGGTCGGGACATATGAACCGGCCGGCGGCGCCCGCCTTAAGATTCCCTTGTCCACCATGCAGCAACAGCTTAGCAGTGAGGGCAAGGCCTCGTCGGTACTGGTTTCCATCAACCCAGGATTTACGGCGGACCAGGTCGCTCAAAATCTTCAGAATGCCTTTCCCGATAATCAGATAATTCCGACGCGTGACCTCGAAGAGCTGTATATGGCGGGGTTCCCTGCCCTGACTGTATTCCTGAATGTTTTTATCGGCGTCGCGGCGGTCATCAGCGCACTCGTCATCCTGCTGACAATGTACACCACGGTGACCGAACGCACGCGGCAGATCGGCATAATGAAATCGCTCGGCATGAGCAACGGCCTGATCGGATGGACGATCACTCAGGAGGCTCTGCTTTTAAGTCTTTGCGGGATCGTTGCCGGTGTCATCCTGACCCTGCTGCTGCGGTTTATCCTGACTAAATTCGTCACGCTCGAAGTCGAAATCAGCCCTGTCGTAGTATCGATAACTTTCTTAGTAGGCATGATAGGCGGAGCGATCGGCGGCCTTTATCCCGCAATGCGTGCGGCAAGATTGGACGCGGTCGAGGCATTGAGTTACGAATAGCTCGGCGCGGTGTTGATAAAGCCGACTTTTATTTGCTATGAATAAGACCCTATCAGCAGGCACGAATCTTTCCTTCATCGGCTGCGGCGTAATGGCCGAGTCCATGATTGCCGGATTACTGCGCGAAAAAATAGTCGCAGCGAAGCAGATAGCCGCCAGCCATCCGCGTGAGGATCGCAGGGCCGAATTAAAAAAACGTTACGCTATCAAGGTTTTTGCCGATAACGCCGGGGCCGCCAGGGCGTTCAAGGGTGCGGAATCGTCGATTTTGCTATGCGTGAAACCGCAGCGAATGAACGGCGTGCTTAAGGATTTGGCAGGCGTGGTTACCGCCGATCAGTTGGTCATTTCAATTGTTGCAGGTGCCACGATCGACGTGATCTCAAATGCCCTCGGCAACAAACTCGTCGTTCGAGCAATGCCGAATACGCCTTCGCAGATCGGTGCCGGCATGACTGCATGGACGTGTTCGGAGGAAGTTGACGACCGGCATAAGCGGATGGTCAAAGTCCTGTTTTCAGCATTGGGCAAAGAGCTTTTCGTCGAAACCGAAAACATGATCGATATGGCGACCAGCTTGAGTGCAACCGGCCCGACCTACACATTCATGGTTATGGAAGCGATGACCGACGCGGGCGTGCATCTCGGATTTTCACGCGAGGTTTCGAAAGAACTGGTCCAGCAAACGATGCTCGGTTCGGTATTGTTCGCTATGGAATCGCACAAGCACCCGGCGGAGCTGCGCAACATGGTCACGTCGCCCGGCGGCACGTCGGCCGAGGCGATTTACCAAATGGAAAAAGGCGCCCTTCGTACCGTACTTTCAAAGGCCATTTACGGCGCTTACAAACGGGCCGTCGAACTCGGTAAAGGCAAGTAGGCATCAGGCCTCATTGGGCTCTATCGTCGCGTGCGGCTGGTTGCGGGCGTTGATGTTGGTCTGCTCGGCCATAACCAGTCTTTCACCTTCGACATCCGTGGTCGGAACCTCCGGTTTTGGCAGAAAGAGCGACGCAATCAACGCAAGAAAAGACATAAAAGCCCCCACCCAAAAGACCGGATGGATAGCTCCCGCCATTGCCCGCTGCAGGATCGTAAGCGTATCGGAAGGCAGGGCCGCTCTCGCCGCGGGTTCGATTATTGCGTTCGGATTTAGGGCAAATGCAGATGCCTGCTCGTGCGTGAATCCGCTGCCTTCAGCCTCGGCTACAATATGAAGCTGGCTGGCAAGCCCGGCCGTCAGCACGGCACCCATTATCGCGACGCCCAAAGCTCCGCCGATCGAGCGTGAAAATTGGTTCAGTGAGGTAGCAATTCCCAGCCTGCTACGCTCGACCGCCTGCTGCACGGCTATCAACAGCGTCAGCATCGTCAGCCCGAGTCCCGCTCCGATTAACATCAGGTTCGGGTAAAGCAGGTATCGCGGCGTTTCACGCTGGAACATCGAAAGCAGTACAAAGGCCGAAGTGAGGACCGCAAAACCGATGATTGCGATCGTCCGATAGCCGAGTTTCAACATCAAGCGTCCACCGACTACGGACATCGTTACCCAGCTCAGCATCAGCGGCGTCAACAGCGAACCGGCCTCGGTCGCCGTAAATCCGAGTGCGCCCTGTGCAAATAGCGGCACGTATGAGATGGCACCGAACATAGCCACACCACCGAGAAAACCCGCGATGACCGAAATAAGCACCGTTCGGTTTTTAAAAAGCTCGAACGGAATTATTGGATCGGGAGCCCGTCGCTCAACCCACAGGAAAGCGGCCAGCAGAACGCCGGATCCGATAAGCAAAAGCAGATTGCGGCCGGAAAAAATGCTGACGCCGCCGGTTTCCACCATCGCAAGCATCAAAAGGCTGATCGCCGCCATTAGCA
>JABFSB010000307.1 GCA_013140875.1 Acidobacteriota bacterium | reverse complement strand
AAACACAGCCAAAACAAAAACCGCCTGGCGAACCGTTTGAGTTATGCCAACTAAATGCATTCGATCATGCCCCTGAAACACCCACTGCAAAAGAAACGGTAATGCCCAGAGACTTAACCCATAAACCAGCAGCAAATTGACGATTGCCTTTTCAGCGACAAACCAGAAAGCAAAGATGAAGATTGCGATATACGCGAATCCCGCGAGCAGAAAACGGGCGGTGACGACTTCAGCAACGAGCCTTCCGGTTTCCGATGGTGATTTTGCTATCTCTCTCGCACCGTACGCACTGAAACCCTGGTCAACTATTAAGCTGGAGCACATCAACACGGTCCCAGCCCACTCGATGTATCCATAGCCTGCGGGGCCGTTTAGTCGAGCTAGATAAGCAAACGCAGCGAATGTGACAATCTTGCAGAATGTCTCCGTTCCGAAAAGCGATGCGAGATTTTTCAGCAGAGAGAAAGTCAAAAAGATTTCCGGGCGACTAAACCGAATTGGCTTTGGCCTCATCTAAAACGTCTGAAATTCCTTGCCCACGGTTCGGTGTGGCCAATAAATAACCGAGAAACTCGCCCGCCGACCAACCGACTAAAAAAAGGAAAGCGATAGGCAGTGTAGTGATCATCGTTATAAGTGTTTGCCCTTGTCTTCGCATATGTCCAAGCACGCGGCTGGACATTATTAGAGGCAAAAGCAGCGTCCCGATGGAAAAAAGAAATCGGTATAAATTGGTCAAATTGTTCGCGCGAGTCTCCGCAAAAACGCGTCCCCAGTTCACCCGCTCTCTCATGGCCTGTCCGAACTTAAGGCGTGGGCGCATCTGAAAAACAACGGGACGATCGTCCAAAAAGAGCTGTCCCCCGCGCGCGAGCATTGCCCAATGAACTGCCGCCTCTTGATAGAACTCATGCCAGAGATCATAAGTTGCAGTTAACGCAGATCGTTTATATGACAAATTCACATCGGAAACGAACAAAACTTCACCCCGATCGAACGGACGACCGTAACGACCGAAGTCGCAATAATACCAGGCCCAATTCAACGGACGATCCAACCCGTTTTCTACCGCGCCACCGATCACGTCATAAGGTTGCTCATGAACAGCAACAATTTGTTTAACCCAATCTTCCGCCGGCAGAGCATGATCTTCAGTCATCGCAACAATACGCCCCCGTGAAAGCATCAGTCCGACAGCCCGGCGTCGATCATAAAGACGATGCTGGTGCACGCTTATGCTCTCGTCCTCGGCAAAACCTAAATCATCGATATAGTGAAAACGGACTCCCGGAAATTCCAAAACCAGCGTTCCGACACCCGAGGACCACTTATCGAAAGGGACTATAATTTCGGCCTTCTCAAAATCTATCTGCCTGGTCAATGCTGTCAGGTTTTCTCGCACTGCTTGTTCGCCACTTACAACGGCGAGTAAAACAGTCAGTTCTAGTTCCGTTTCAGTGTTTTGCATTCTCGTGAATCAGGCGGCAGATTGAGTCGCTCACCAGGTATTTAGCGATAGATTGTTAGGTCTGGGATTTTTCTGTGATCGGTCTAGGCTTGCGCTACGCGACACCGTTTATTACGTTATCCAATGGCTGATTTTTTCGGCACTTCTGGAATGGACTCAGAGGCCAGATTTACGCAGATAATCGTGAAGAATTGGTGTGCCAAAAATAAGTAGATTGCCGGTAACGGTAAGTTTCCGGTAGCTACCCGTAGGAAGCCGCAGCCCACTGCGAACATTGATTATTAATTAATCAGCTAATGATAGGAGGAATTGTCACTCGTGACATCAGAGGAAGCGCTTATTTTCACCTGAGCTGTTTGTCTTATCAACCAAGTTTTTACAAAACCACGTTCCTGGGACGAGTTTTCATAAAGACAGTTAGTTCAGTCACCCGAAGATTGCTGTAGTAAAGAGTCATGAGAGGTTTGTTTTTTCCGACGCCTCTCGCCGGCGTCGGACTATCGAACTGTCAGTGTTCAGGTTCATCGATTTTTGAGCTAAATTCCGTCAATCAGTTCTGCGGGAAGAACACCAGACTGATCGGTAAGCTTAATGAGCCCTTTTTGATACGCGAAGATAACCAGATTTAACCTGTCTTCGACTCCGACCTTGCCATAGATAGAACTTAGATGATGTCTAACCGTCGCTTCGCTGATTGAAAGACGGTCAGCGATGCTTTTATTCTTCAAACCTTCCCCAATCATTTTGACTACTTCGAGTTCACGGACCGTCAGCGAGTCTACATCCATATGAAAATGGCTTTTCCCCGAACCCCGTTCGGTTGATTTGCCCTTTTCGAGTATTTTGTTCAACAGGACTTGATTGAGCCATGTTTCACCGTTATACGTCTGGCGAATCGCTTCGATCAAAAGTTTCGGGTTCTGCTCTTTGTGGACGATGCCTACCGCACCCAGCTTCAGAGCGTCCGCTTGGGAATCAAGGTCAGCACTCGCAATAATTAGAACCACGGGGATGCCAGGCTTCTGCTTGAGAAGGTCCGATATTATTTCAACCGGGTCACCCGACGAAACGTAAACAACAGCCACGTCCGCAGAAGAAAGTTCTCTCAACTGACTCAGATCTTCCGTAAAGGAAAATGTCCCTGCTATAGAAAGGCCCCTACTGGAATCGATCAGCAACCTAAGACTTTCCTGCACGATCTGATATCTGGATATCAGAACAACATTTATCGGTTTTGTGGAAGAGAGGTGAATTCGTTCGTTCATAGCCTTTTTACTCAGGGGGTTAAGGTAACGAGCTACCAAGCTTTCCTGGCGCACGCAAGAATCATTACGAACCAAGCCAAGCATACACTAATATACCAATACTTGAATAGATCATTCGCAGGATAGAGTTTCATCGCTCTTATCCTCACATCCTACTCGTCGGGACGAACGTCCCGTACCACTTTTGCCTAAATAGGTCGAATTCAGCTCAAACCTCCTGCGTGCCGAGGCCCAGTAGTGAAGGCTAATGCACTAGTCCGCACCTCTAAGAGGAAGGGGGACGATTGGGTTACTTTCCCGCCAAACGTGTAACAAAGCCGCTGGCTTAATGTTGTGTGCTATTAAAGTTTTTAGACGGACACTTATCTCATAAAAAATAGCGTAGCAACCGATGTACTCTTTTGAGCCAGATTGTAAGGTTGGTCTACGTAGCCCTATAGAAAATTTGTAGCGGAAGGCAAAAAAATCCTTGAGTCGCTATTGGATCAAGGCTTGCGTTGCCGTCTGAAAATGGCCCGTGCAGGTGCCATAATTATAGGTTTCTGCGTTAAACGGCTGCTTTCAAAAAAAATTTCCCTGGATGTAATGTGTAATACCGATACGATTGTTCAACTATGCTAGGTATAACCACCCTACTTACAAGCGGCATAATTGTATATGTAACGTTTCAGCGTGTTACCACGCGCGCACTCTTGTTTTAAGGAGAAGCCCACGATGATAAATCCCCCGATAAAAATTTTGTTGATTGGTGAGTATTCAATCTTCCGAAGTGCTCTGCGAATGCTCCTTGAGACCGACACGAATCTACGAGTAGTAGGCGAAGCATCCCAATTGGAGGTTATCGATCAGATTATTTCGGAAGACGCACCCGATCTGATTTTGGTTGATTTGCCCGACTTTGGTGGAAACGATCACTTTTCGTTCTTTCAACACCTGAGTATCCCTGTCCTTGTCCTAGTAGGACAATACGACATCGACGTTTATCAAACATGTCTCAAGATCGGAATTAACGGCCTCGTATTAAAGGAAGAAAAGGCCGACACCCTTTTTAAGGCGATTGAAAAAATACATGGTGGGGAAATATGGTTCGACCGGACGATCATGGGAGAAACCATCCGTCAGTTGGTGAACGAAAAGCAAATGCTTTACGAATTCCCGAAAGCCCACATCACGAATGCACTAACCGAGCGCGAGAAGCAGGTCGTCGACTTGATCTGTAAAGGCCTAAAGAATAAGGGCATCGCCGACCAGCTTTTTATTACTGAGACCACGGTAAGACATCACTTAACGTCGGTCTTCAACAAACTGGAGATATCCAGTCGGCTGGAACTCGTAATCTACGCTTTTAAGAATAGCTTGGTCACTATGCCGAACAGCAATGGCTCCCATAATGGGAACGGGAACGGGCATTCGATGAATCGGCAGAGCGTGTTGGTCGGTTGAGCGGCTTAACGGGGCCGTCACTGACGAATGCTAACGGCCATTCTCATCAATTGACTGCCTGGTCTCAGGTTTCCCTTTTAGGGTAATTGTGTCCGCATTGTTCGGCACACAGGTACGGAGGAGCGCTTTATCTTATGACGATCGAAAAACAGAAAGAGAAAGAACAAAAAAAACTGCAAAGAAAAAGGCTGAAGAAAAATGCTCTGATAATGTGCCACGACGGTAAAGAATACTGGACCACACAGGCCCAGTTCTGGCAATGGGTTCGCGAAAGCGTTGTCCTTAAAGTCAGTGATGGTCCGCTCCGCGGCCAATTCATAAGGCAGAACGAAGAATATAACGTTGTCATCAGCAACACCGTTCTTAACATTAAATGCCCCAATCATCTCCGCGAAGCATTGATGTCGCGACGCAAGGCCTACAGGTAGCGGTGCTGAAAAATATCGGAGCAGTATGAGAAAAGAAAATCTCGTATCCAAGCGGCGTAAATCCCATTTCCAAATCGTTCTTAACGGGTTTGCTGCATTCTTGATCGGGGGAATGACTGTACTGGGTCAAACCAAGGCAGAAGAAAAGCCTGCCCAATCGATCGCTAGTGAGAATTACAGGGTGGGGCCGGGCGACATCCTCGACGTTGTGGTTAGCAAAAACGATACACTTTCTCGCAGCGGCCTTAGGGTAAGCAACAAAGGTACGATCCAGCTACCAATGCTCGATAGCGATGTTAACGCCGCGTGCATGACGGAAAGGGATCTCGCCGATTCGATCAAGGAAAAGTATAAAAAGTATCTCGTAAGCCCATTCGTGAACGTCACCGTTCGCGAATTCAACTCCAATCCAGTTGCGGTAATCGGAGCGGTAAATTCTCCGGGACGTTTTCAGCTGCAGCGGCCGGTTCGTATCGCGGAGCTGTTGACCTTTGTAAACGGTCCCACGGCGAATGCGGGGCGCACAATAGAAATCATGCGGAACTCATCGCGGCCGTATTGCGATGAGTCGACGTTTGTCATTCCGGCGGACGGCGGTGAAGAGCTTCTAACGCTGACTTTGGCCAACACGTTCAAGGGCGGCGAGGCGGCAAATCCCTTAATAAGGGCGGGCGACATCATCCGCATCGCGGAGGTCGGCCAAATGAACGCTTACATACAGGGCAATGTAAGAAACGGCACGGCTATTAGTTTAAGAGATCCTGTCTCTCTCAGTCAGGCAATCGCGATGGCAGGAGGGCTGACGCCGGGTGCTCAGTTGGAAAAAATAAGGATAAGGCGTCAAATTGACGGCTCGATCAACCGGGAAGAGATCTTTGTTAATTTGAAGGAGATCAACAAGGGCGTTCGGGATGATGTTTTGCTTCAGGCCAATGACATTGTCGAAGTTCCGGGGCCGGCCGGCGCAAAGAAGGTATTTCAGGACATCTTTAAAAGCTTTGTGCCCATGGTGACGCAGCTTCCAACCAGGGTGATCTACTGACATTTTGCTCCACAACTTAGTTCCATCGATAAATAGATGCAGGGCAATAATTCGATAGCGAAAAGGAACCAGTCTCAAGTACCTGATCCATTACTGCGGTTGGAGCCGGAAGAGTTTTACGTCGATGACTATTACGGTTCCGCTCCGGAACCGGCGGAAAAGCAGCAGCTTTTTGCCGTTCTTTCGATATTGCGAAAGTATTGGCTGATGATACTGGGACTTACGCTATTGGGTACATGTTTAGTAATCATTTACGAAGCACGAAAACCGGACTACTACACGGCCGAAGTTCGAATACAGGTCAATAATGAAACAAATCCGGCGGCGGGAGGAAACGCAACCGGGTCGATCATTCTAAATCCAGGCAGCGATCCCGGCTACTTCACGACACAACTTCAAATACTTGAGGGTCCGGGATTGCTTCGCCGTGTTGTTAAGGCCATGGACCTTGAACACAACACAGTTTTTTTCCGATCGGGAAAAGGTCAGGAAACGACCGTTTGGCAAAACATACAGAGGATGTTCGGCCTTTACAAACCTTCCCAGAAAAGCGACGCCTTAAAAGCCGAGTCCAAGTCTGACAATACTTTGAATCTGAAGGTCGACTCGACGACCGATCTTGATAGTCAGGCCGAGGTGCTGGCGCCATACGTTTCTTATATCAAGGGCGGCTTGCTGGTAAACCCGGTAAAAGATAACCGGACGATGAACAGAGAGACCAGGCTGATTAAAGTTGAGTATACCCATTACGACCCATTGTTAGCTACAAAGATCGTAAATACTGTGGCGGATGTGTACGTTCTTCAGAACCTAGAACAAAAGGTCGAAACCAATGCCTCCGCCAGCGACTTTCTGCAAAAACGAGTTGCGGAACTACAGTCGCAGATCCGGTCCGGTGAAGAGCATCTGATCAATTACGCCAAAAGCAATCAGATACTCTCGCTCGATTCAAACCAGAACACTGTCGTCCAGAGACTTTCGGACCTTAATAACAGGCTAAGCCAGGCGGAAAACGACCGGATCACGGCTGAGGCTGCATATCGCGAGGCGGCACAAAATCCGATGAGCGGCGCTGGGGCGGAGAGTAAGGACGCCCGTACTTCCAGTTTGGAGGGACAGCTTACGGGCCTTCGTCAGCAACTCGAACAGTTGAAGGTAGAGTTTACGGATGAATGGCCTGAGGTCAAAAAAGTACAGCGGCAAATTTTGGCCATCGAAAAAGAACTTCAGTTGAGCAGAAAACGATCGACTGATACGCAGATCGCGGCTCTCGAACAGACTTATCGAGAAGCGGCATCGCGAGAGCGAGAACTAAGAGTGAATTTTGAAGCGCAGCGAAATACCGTTTTGAATCAGAATGAAGCGGCAATCAACTACCGAATTATTCAGCAGGAGATCGACACAAATAAAGCTCTGTTGACGAGTTTGCTTCAAAGATCGCGCGAAACCGAGGTTATCTTGAATCGGACGCCTAATAACGTCCACGTCGCCGATCGTGCCCTGGTTCCAGACTCGCCATCAGGCCCTCAACGAACAAAAAATGTCCTAATCGCGTTCATCGCATCACTACTCGGTGGAATCGGTCTTGCCTTTGCGTTGAACTGGCTGGATGACACGATACGAGCATCGGACGATTTCGAGGCGAGTTTTGGTGTTCCGGTCATCGGCTTGATTCCTAAAGCCAATGGACATAGTTTCGGTTCGGGTTTTCTGTCAGCGAAGTTCCGATCCAGGAAGGGCAGCAAGAACATAGGTAAGTACTCGTATGAGCTTGAAAGCTTCGAAAAGCCTTTGATTGCAGAAGCTTTCCACCAATTCCGAACATCGCTTTTGCTGTCAACCGCCGGGGGAGCTCCCAAAACTGTGTTGGTCACATCCGGCCAGCCTTTCGAAGGTAAGACAATTACGTCGCTTAATTTGGCCAAGAGCCTTGCGCAGTTAGGCGGTAGAGTATTGTTGATCGATGCTGATTTGCGTTGTCCGAAGCTTCACGTTGTAAACGACGTAAAAAATACGCTGGGCCTGAGCAGTGTACTTACCGTTCAAAATCTCGACCAGGACCTGATAGATCAAGCAATACAGAAAGGTGTTGAGTTGAACTTAGACATACTGCCTTCCGGTCCGAGGGTTCCAAACCCTGCAAACCTGTTTGGCTCGGTGGAGATGGACACCCTTCTCGAACGTTTGGGCGCGATCTACTCACATGTAATTATCGATTCTCCGCCGCTGCTCTACTTTGCCGACAGCGTGATATTGGCATCAAGCGTTGATGCCGTTGTTTTGATCGCTCGTGCAAATTTCAGCTCGCGCGACGTATTGGCAAGAGCAAAAAGAAAAATACAGGATGTTCGAGCGAACATTGTGGGAATTGTAGTGAACGACCTTCCGGTGAGCAGTTATGGTTACTACAACAATACTTACTACCGACAGCTCGAAGCTTCGGAGTTGGAGGGTAACGGCAGTCTGTTGCACCTCGATTAGTTCCTCATCCGCCCGCGATTTTCATAAATGTCAACCAAAGAAGATTTGTTAACAACGATCTCGATCTCTCCTTTTCCACATTTACACCATAGAATCGAGCCGTCAAACGGGTTCGTTTCATTGAGAATCGGAGAACTTTGGGCGTACCGCGAACTGCTGTATTTCCTGATCTGGCGCGACATTAAGGTTCGCTATAAACAAACGGCGCTCGGCGTCGCGTGGGCTGTGATTCAGCCGGTAATGACGATGGTCGTCTTCAGTGTATTTTTCGGAAAGCTTGCGAAGATGCCGTCGGACGACGTTCCTTATCCTATTTTTGCTTTCGCGGCGCTAGTACCCTGGACCCTTTTTTCGAATGGGCTGACACTGGGAACAAACAGCCTCGTCGGCAGTTCTCATCTGATCAAGAAAGTCTACTTCCCCCGCTTGATTATCCCGACTGCAACCGTTCTCGCAGGTGTCGTCGATTTCCTTGTCGCTCTCGGGGTTTTGTTCATTTTGATGGCAGTTTACGGTATCGCTCCGACGGTAGACACTCTTTGGCTGCCGGCCTTCTTGGTGCTTACGCTAATTAGTTCACTCGGCGTCAGCTTGTGGCTCTCTGCCCTGAACGTCGGGTATCGGGACATAAAATACGTTATCCCATTTCTCACTCAAATATGGATGTTTGCCACGCCGATTGCGTATTCAAGCAGTCTGCTGAACGAAACATGGCGAACGTTTTACGGGATCAACCCAATGGTGGGGGTAGTTGAAGGTTTCCGTTGGGCTCTTCTCGGAACGGATACGAAGCCGGGGTTTATGATCCTGGTTTCGGCGATCGCGGCGGTTTCGTTACTTTTGAGCGGGGCATTTTATTTTCGTCGGATGGAAAAGACATTCGCGGATATTGTTTGAGCGTCTATGAATTTTCGCCAACAGTGTATCGGCCACCTACCCGTTGAGTCGCCGCAAGGCCGATGCCTGATAATAGGCGAAGTTGCCCAGTCTCATGACGGAAGTCTTGGAATGGCGCATAGCTTTATAGACGCAATCGCGAACGCCGGCGCGGATGCCGTCAAGTTCCAGACCCATATCGCGGCTGAAGAAAGCACGCTCGACGAACCGTGGCGCGTCAGATTCAGCCCGCAGGATGAAACGCGTTTTGAATATTGGCAAAGAATGGAGTTTACAAAAGGCCAATGGTCCGCCCTCAAGAAACATGCGCACGATCGGGGCCTCCTTTTTATGAGTACGCCTTTTTCCGAACGTGCCGCCAACATGCTTTCGGAGATCGGGATGAGAGTGTGGAAGATCGCATCCGGCGAAGTGGGGAATCTTCCCTTGTTAGAGAAAATTGCGTCGTCAGGTGATCCGGTAATATTGTCGTCCGGAATGAGCGCTTGGGACGAGTTGGACACTGCCGCAGCGACCGTTCAAAGAAACGGAAACCCCCTCGCCGTTTTGCAGTGTACGTCCGCTTATCCGTGCCCTCCCGAAAAGGTCGGTCTTAATGTTCTGAGCGTGCTGCGGGAAAGATATTGTCTTCCAGTGGGACTTTCAGATCATAGCGGCGGAATTTACGCTGGGCTCGCGGCGGTGTCGCTCGGAGCCGAGGTATTGGAGGTTCACGTGGCACTGAGCCGGGAGATGTTCGGACCCGATGTTCCAGCATCTTTGACGACCGCCGAACTCCGAAAACTGGTAGAAGGCACGAGACAAATTGAACGGATGCTTGGGGCACCGATTGACAAGGATCTGGCGGCAAACGATTCGGAAGAACTTCGAAAGATCTTTACTAAAAGTCTAGTGGCCAGCACGGACATAGAAGCGGGCACCACTTTGACGGCCGAGCACTTAAAACTTAAGAAACCCGGCACTGGCTTGCCTGCTTCGAGTATTCCCGACCTGATTGGACGCAAAATTAAGCAGTCTGTCAAAACGGACGAAATACTTCTTCTACAGAATACCGAAATTTAACCGGTTTGGTTTTCTACTGTCTTTCTGCAAGAACCTATCAATCGAATGTCCAGAAAAATCTGCGTTGTGGTTACGGCACGGCCCAGCTATAGCAGAGTTAAAACGGTCCTAAGGGCGATAATGGAACATCCGGACCTTGAACTTCAACTGGTCGTGGCCGCCTCGGCCTTGCTTGACAGGTACGGAACGGCCGTGAATTACATTGAGAGCGACGGATTCCCGATTTCAGCACGTGTATATATGGTCCTGGAAGGCGAGAATCCGGCCTCGATGGCCAAAACCACCGGGCTAGGAATGCTCGAACTTGCAACGGTGTTTGATAATTTGAAACCGGACGTTGTCGTGACCGTCGCTGACAGATTTGAAACGCTGGCGACGGCAGTGGCCGCGTCGTACATGAATATCCCGGTCGCTCATATTCAGGGCGGCGAAGTCACTGGATCGATAGACGAAAAGGTTCGCCACGCCGTAACGAAGCTTGCGGACCTGCATCTGGTGTCGACTAAATGTGCGGGAACAAGGGTTGAGCGAATGGGCGAAGAAGCACGAAAAGTGTTTGTGACCGGCTGTCCGTCGATCGATCTCGCGGCGGAACTTGCCGATGACCCTTCGCTCAACTTCAATCCGTTCGAGCGCTACGGCGGCGTCGGAGAACTGCATGAATTAAACAATGGATATTTGGTGGTGATGCAGCACCCGGTTACGACCGAGCATAACATGGCCCGAAAGCATGTTATGGAAACGCTTGAGGCTGTTCACAAAATCAACTTGCCTACGCTTTGGTTTTGGCCGAACGTGGACGCGGGATCTGACGGAACGTCAAACGGCATCCGATCTTTTAGAGAAAAATACAGGCCGGAAAATATCAACTTCTTTAAAAATATGGCACCGGCCGACTTTTTAAGACTTCTGTACAGCAGCAAGTGCCTAATCGGCAATTCCAGTGTCGGAATCCGAGAATGCGCATATTTGGGAGTGCCTGTTGTAAACATCGGGACGCGGCAGAGTGGCCGTGAACGGGGCAAAAATGTAATCGACGTCGGTTATTGCAAGGATGCGATCGAATCGGCGATCAATCGTCAGATTGGTAACGGCCGCTACCGCCAAGACACGTTGTACGGTGACGGCAAGGCTGGCGAGAGGATATCAAAGGTCCTGGCTCGCGCTCCCTTGGAAATTCAGAAACGGCTTACCTACTAACCTGAATAGCGAAATTAAGGTGCACAACTTCCTGGCGAATCTGCCGATACTCAGAGCATATCTGCACAATTCGGTTCCATATCACGTTGGATCGATTTGGGGAAACCGACTTGGTCTTCAGGTGTTAAGGACAACCAGCCAGTACCTTCAGTTCAAAGTTCGGAGCCGCTCGTTGGCAAACGACATAAGCAAGTGCGTAAGTGCGGTGGACGAAGACGGAGTAGCATTAATTGAAAACTTCCTGGAACCGTCACAGTTTGAAAAAGTGCGGGCGGAATTTGAGGCCGCGTTCAAAGGTATTGAGCTGAGCCCTTACAAAAATGACGTCAACGCAAAATTATTCCGGACCCAAATCGCTCTTTCGGAGTTGAAGCATGTCGGGTCGACGATATCGAAACATTTTCAACAAAACGACATGCTGAACAGGATAGCCTCGGCTGCGGTGCGTCGTAAAATCTCGCGTCTTCCAGATGTTCATTTGGACTGGTATCAAAGCAGTAGCGATGGAGCTGCGGACAACGACATCGAAAACATTTTGCACGCGGACCTTCACACGGCGACCGTAAAAATGTTCTTTTATCTGGACAACGTGAATGAGTCGAACGGCGCTTTTATTTATGCAAAAGGGTCGCATCAGCTAACGTTGAATCGCTTGAGACACGAATACGAATTCAGTGTGCGCCAAGCAAAATTAAAAAAAGGGGTGCCATCTGATAAGGCGCTGGTAGAAGTCAGAGGAAAAGAGTTCAGAAATACTATTAGCCCCAAATATCGTCAAGCAATGAACATCGAAGAAACACAAATCTGCGTAAACCGTAATACTTTGGTAATCGCAAATAACATGGGATTTCACAGGCGGGGAGAGTTCCCGTCTAACCGGCCGCGTAGGTCCATTCAAATAAATTATCGCTATTTGGAAGAGCCTTTTGGAAAACGTTTGCTGTCACGCTCCGGAAGATGAAGGTTCTTGGCATCATACCAGCTCGCGGCGGCTCGAAAGGAGTTCCTCGGAAGAATATCAGGCTTCTATGCGAAAAGCCGCTGATTGCCTACACAATCGAAAGTGCGTTAAATGCAAGCCGATTGACGCGCACCATCTTAAGTACGGAGGACGAGGAGATTGCTGAAGTTGGTATGAGTTGCGGGGTCGACGTGCCTTTTCTCAGGCCGAAAGAATTGGCGGAAGATTTCAGTCCGACCCTGCCGGTGGTACTGCAAGCGCTGGAAACGCTCGAACACGCCGGAGAACAATATGACGCGGTCTGCCTCCTGCAGCCGACGAATCCATTGCGGCGTTCCTCCGATATTGATAGTTGTATAGAACTTCTCGAAAGAACCGGTGCTGACTCCGTGATCAGCATCTTGCCAGTTCCGGCTGAATACAATCCGAAATGGGTCTATTGGAAAAGTGAAGACGGAACGCTGGGCCTGGCTACAGGTGACAACGAACCGACTTCACGTCGACAAGATCTGCCGCCCGCCTTTCATCGTGAAGGTTCAGTTTATGTAACCCGGACAGAGGTCGTCAGAGACCAGCAGAGTTTGTATGGCAAAAATATCCTGGGTTACGAGATTTCGCCTGAATTTAGTTCGAATATCGACACTCTGAATGACTGGCAGGAAGTCGAAGCTCGAATATCCAGAAAAAATGGTGGCAGTGTGAAGCTTTCGGGTGTTTTCAGTTCTTGAGTTGAATGGCTTCAAAAACTAACCATAAATTCAGTTGTCTGATAGTCGGTGGAGGCACGCTGCCGATCCGGTGCTCCGAGATTTTGCTCCTGAGCGGTCACGAGATTTGTGCCGTTGTATCTGGCGACGCTCGATTTCGAGAATGGGCGAACGAGAAAAAGATCGTTTCGTTGATCCCCGAGAACGATCTGGCAGGGCAAATAGAAAAGCCTTTCGACTATCTTTTCAGTATTGTTAACGAACACATCCTTCAAGAAGATATTTTGCGGCTTCCTCGCAAATTGGCGATCAATTACCACGATGCTCCTCTGCCGCGATACGCGGGTACCCATGCGACTTCATGGGCTTTAATGAATGGCGAGAAGACACACGGCATAAGCTGGCACGTGATAACCGACCTCGTCGACGGCGGCGACATTCTACGGCAGAAGCAGATCGACGTGGCTCGTGACGAAACTGCTCTGACGCTTAATACAAAATGTTACGAGGCTGCAACTGAAGCATTTGCAAATTTAGTGGAGGATATTGCCACAGGCAAGCTGGTCCGCAAAAAACAGGACCTGGAAAAAAGAACGTTTTTCCCGAAGTTCAAGCAGGCATCCAACGGCGGTGTGATTTCATGGAGCTCTTCTTCCGAAGAAATTTCCGCTTTAATTCGCGCCCTCGACTTCGGGCCTCATCCTAATCCTCTCGGCGTTGCAAAGATAGCTATCGGTGATAACTTCTTTATCGTTACAGGAGCGGACAACTCTGATTTGAATTCCGAATCCTCACCTGGAACCATAAGCGAAATTGGACCGGACTTCTTACGCGTTTCCACGAGCGATAAGGACATAATCTTAAGAAATCTTTCGAGGCTCGACGGCGAATCAATACCAATTTCGGACTTTGTGGCGGAGTTTGATTTATGCATAGGTTATAAATTACATAATCTTGAGCCAGAAACCACCAAACGAGTCGAAGTTGGCATAAATACGGTTTGCAAGCATGAATACTACTGGGTCGAAAAACTATCGACCCTTGAGCCGGCCGCCCCGCCGTTTGCGGATAAACTTTCCGTCTTTTCAGAATCGGAGTCCGCGTCATTCTCGGTACCGGCTGAGTTTTTGAATTTCTGTGAGCGGTCGAATCGGACGCTGAAATTAAGCGACTATCTCGTTGCCGCCTTTGGTGCGTTTCTGTCGCGACTAATTGGCATCGACAGTTTTGACGTCGGATATGGTCGTTTCGATACAACCGGCGAATTCGCCGGCCTGGAAAAACTTTTTGCGTCGCAAGTTCCCTTTCGCATTCATGTTGATGGCCGCAGATGCTTCATGGAGTCCCTCCAATCGACGGAAAAAGAAATCGAACTGGTAAGGGGACACGGACCATTTATACGAGATATTGTTTCAAGATATCCGGAGCTACGTTTGTTGCGGGAAGCGGAAAAAAAATTCACGCTTCCCGTTGGTGTCGTCATCATGTCAAACTTCCACTATTTAGACGGGTTGACCGAAGGCAAACTTACGCTTCTGATATCGGACAACGAATCTGGATTTCGCTGGATCTACGATAAAAACAGCTTCGATACCGAGAGTATCGGTAAACTAGCCCGGCATTTTACAACGTTTCTAAACGGTATCGCCGGAGACTCCGATTGTCCGATCGCGTCCTTGCCCTTGTTGTCTGAAGATGAACGGCATCAAGTGTTGGCCGAATGGAACAGTGATCGCATCTATGTTTCACCCGACAAATGTATTCATCACTTTTTCGAAGCGCAGGTGGACCGCACACCCGAGGCTGTTGCGCTGATCGTTGACAGCGGGCGACTGACTTAC
The DNA here is from genome assembly GCA_013140875.1 of Acidobacteriota bacterium. Taxonomy (GTDB): domain Bacteria; phylum Acidobacteriota; class Blastocatellia; order Pyrinomonadales; family Pyrinomonadaceae; genus OLB17. Next base: position 2,809 of record JABFSB010000307.1, on the reverse strand, counting down.
CGGGAGTTGAACCGGCGTGCAAATCAACTTGCCTGGCACCTCCGGACGCTGGGTGTCGGGCCTGAAATATTGGTGGCTATTTGTGTCGAGCGGTCGGTTGAAATGATCGTCGGACTCCTTGCCATACTTAAAGCGGGCGGCGCGTACGTCCCTCTCGATCCGTCCTACCCCCAGGATCGTTTGAGCCATATGCTTAGCGATTCGCAAGCATCAGTTCTGTTGACGAAGACGACGGCAGCGGGCTGGCTGGGCCGCCATAACGCGACGGCAGTTTACCTGGACGAGGATCGCCGGACGGACGAAAAGGCGGGCGAGACTAATCCCGTCTCCGGTGTGGAGCAACGAAACCTGGCTTACGTCATATATACGTCGGGTTCGACCGGAAAACCGAAAGGTGTTGCCATAGAGCACCGAAGTACCGCGGCGTTTTTGACATGGGCCACCTCGGTTTTCAACACTGAGAAGTTACGAGGTACGCTTGCTTCAACATCGGTTTGCTTTGATCTTTCGGTGTTCGAAATGTTTGCCCCCCTGGCCTGCGGCGGAACGATCATTTTGGTTGAAAACATCTTGCATCTGCCAGGCACACCGGCGGCCAAAGAGGTGACTCTTATAAACACGGTTCCCTCGGCGATAGCCGAATTGGAAAGGATCAACGGCATACCGGACTCAGTGCGAACGGTCAATCTGGCGGGTGAACCTCTCAAAGCATCGCTCGTGCGGCAGATCTATGAAACCGGAACCGTCCGCGAAGTCTTCGATCTATACGGCCCGACGGAAGACACTACCTACTCGACCTTTACTTTGCGAGATACGGGAAAAGCAACCATTGGCCGCCCTATCTCCAATACACAGGCCTATGTTCTGGACCGCAACTTGCAGCCGCTTCCAGTTGGGATTCCCGGCGAGCTTTATCTTGGTGGCGACGGTCTCGCCCGTGGTTACTTGAATATGCCCGAACTGACCGCTGAGCGATTCATCAAGAATCCGTTCGGTCTAAGCTCCGACGCCCGGCTTTATAAAACCGGTGACTTGGTGCGTTATCAGTCTTCGGGCGAGATCGAGTATTTGGGCCGCATAGACAATCAAGTAAAGATCCGCGGTTACCGCATTGAATTAGGCGAGATCGAAACAGCACTTTCTAGGCACTCCGCCGTGAAGGAGGCAGTAGTTATTGCGCGAGAGGACCAGGGGGACGAAAAACGTCTGGTCGCTTATTTTGTTCCAGTCGAAGGGCGGGCACTTTCAATTGTCGAACTGAGCGAACATCTCAAAGCGAGCCTTCCCGACTTTATGATACCTTCGGCTTTCGTCGAACTGACGGAATTGCCGCTCACGCCGAATGGCAAATTAGATCGCAGGGCCTTGCCCGCACCAGCAACTACGTCTCTTGTATTGCAATCCGATTTTGTTGCCCATCGTGACGATCTGGAATCGAAGCTTGTCAAAATTTGGGAAAAGACTCTTGGCATTCAGCCGATCGGGGTTAAGGACAATTTCTTCGAACTGGGTGGGCACTCGCTAAAGGCGATAAGGATGTTCGCCGAGGTCGAGGAGACTTTTGGAAAGAATATCCCTCTGGCTACCCTTTTTGAATCCGGCACTATTGAAAAGCTCGCGGCAATTCTCCGTCAAGATGGCTGGACAGCTCCGGAATCATCGCTTGTTCCGATTCAGCCCAAGGGCACAAAACTGCCGTTTTTCTGTATTCACGCAAAAGGCGGCAATGTTTTATTTTACCGCGATTTAGCTAAGTATTTAGGTGATGACCAGCCTTTCTACGGACTTCAAGCAAGGCGTTTGGCCGGACGCCAAATCGGACACGCCACAGTGGAGGAAATGGCCGAATTTTACATCAAAGAGATCAAGGCCCTCCAACCCGACGGACCCTATTGTGTGGGCGGGTCATCGTTCGGCGGACTCGTCGCCTTTGAGATAGCCCAACAACTTTATCGGCAAGGGGAAAAGATCGCGTTGCTTGCTTTGCTTGATACTGGCACACCGGATTACCCGAAAATTCTGCCGAACACTACGGCCTTTCGCTTGAAAGTCTATCAGTTGATTCGCAGGGCTCAGCATCATAAAGATAGCTTGAAGGCGTTCAGTGCAAAAGAAAAAGCTGACTATGTTCTCGAGAAATTAAGGAAAGTAAAACTTAAGTATTGGCGAAAGGTACGGGACATCTACAAAAAGGCTGTCCGAAATTTTTATGGAGTGACGAGAGGAGTGAATTCGATACCGACAAGTTATATACAGATCGAGGATCTGATTCGGAAGGCGGGACAGAAATATTCGCCGGAGGTTTATCCGGGAAACATGACGCTTTTCCGTGCGTCTATACAACCAATGGGGATCCAGCCTGACCCGACACTAGGCTGGGAGAATCTAGTTGAGGGCAAGATCGAAACGCATGAAGTGCCGGGGCACCATGGCTCGATCGTCGCCAAACCTTATGTTCACGTTCTTGCGAAAAACCTAAGGGATTGTCTCGAAGCCGTACAGCTAGAGGAAACTCAGTCTCTTGTACAGAGTCCAGTTCGATCAGGTGCTCGTGAGTTCGTTCAAGCAGCAGGCATCGGCGTTACAGCTTGAGATTTTGACCCAATGGATCGAGTTCAAGAAATAATTCGTTTATCGTCCGAAGTCTTTGCTCTCAAGAAGGGGGACGTGCATGTATGGCAAATATGTCTTGACCTGGAATCGTCTCGCATCGCTGAATTATGGCGGATACTTTCGTCGGACGAGAGATGCAAGGCCGACTGCTATCGGACCAAAAAAGATCGTGATCAATACATAACAGGTCGAGGCA
>JABFSB010000059.1 GCA_013140875.1 Acidobacteriota bacterium | reverse complement strand
GGATGTTAAGACCGCCATCGAAGAAACAAAGGCCGGTAAGGTCGAGTATCGCGTCGATAAAACGGGCGTTATCCACTCGCCGGTCGGCAAGGTGTCGTTCGATGACGCGAAGCTGGTCGAAAATACCCGCGTTTTGATCAGCGCGGTTATGAAGGCCAAGCCGACGACCGCAAAAGGCCGTTACCTTAAGAAGATCAATGTTGCGGCAACGATGAGCCCGGGCGTTCTGCTCGATGAACTGGCTTACGCATAAAAAGTGAGGGAGATTGCAGAAGCCCGAGTGTTAGCAAGGGCGTAACATTCAACGTTCACATTACGCCCTTGCTCAACCGGCGGGCTTCTGCAAAGAAAAGAAAATGAAATCAAGAGAAACAAAACAGAGAGACTTAGACGCCCTCACCGCATCGCTTGCAAGTTCGAAATCCGCCATGGTCGTCAGCTTTACCAAGCTTACGGTCAACAAGGACCAGGAATTCCGCAACAGCTTGCGCGAAGCCGGGGCAAAGTATCAGGTTGTCAAAAACACCCTCGCCCGCATTGCGGTCAAAGGTACCGATTTTGAGCAGGCGACCGAGCACTTCAAGGGTGTAACGGCGATCGCGTGGACCGAGAACGACCCGGTTATTCTTACAAAAGCGATCTCGAAGTTCATGAAGGATAACGCCGACATCTACACCTTCAAAACAGGTGTGGTCGACGGCAAGCTTGTCAACCTTTCACAGGTTACCGCTATCGCCAGCCTGCCTTCGAAAGAAGAGCTTATTTCGAAGCTGCTTTACGTTATCAACGCTCAGGCGCAACGCATCGTTACGGTCATCAACGCCGTGCCCCGCGACCTGGCCGTGGTGATCAAGCAGATCGGCGAAAAAGCCACGGACAAACCGGCGGCGGCGGTAGAAGCGAAAGCCGAGCCGGCTCCGGCCGCCGAGGCCCCTGCAGAAGCAGAAACGGCTCCGGCGCCCGAGGCTCGTGCAGAAGCGGAAGCGGCTCCGACGGTTGAGACCGCGCCAGCCCAGGAAGAAGACATTCTCGAAGTTCCGGCGGCGGAAGCGGCACCGGAAGCTGAAGAGAAGGCCGAATAAGTTTTTGAATTTCAGACTGCGCGCCCGGCCTTCGGGTCGAACCGAAATCTGAGATCTCAAATTTGAAATTGAGTCGCTGCAGGCGGCTCGAAAAGCCGTACTCAAGGAAAACGGGCGGGACAATTTGTCAGGTTGTCACGCGGCTCGGACGAAAAGAAAAGGTGATGCAACCCGTTTCTAAAGTCCCGTGGGTTCTAGCGGCGGATAGACAGAACCCTAATTAGGAGATAGATAAAATCATGGCAATCACAAAAGATGAAGTTGTTGAATATTTGAAGGGCATTTCGCTTCTCGAAGCGTCGGAGCTCGTTAAGGAACTTGAGGAAGTTTTCGGCGTTTCGGCTGCCGCTGCTGCGGCTCCGATGATGATGGCTGCTCCGGCGGACGGCGGCGGTGCGGCCGCGGCTGAAGAGAAGGATTCGTTCGATGTGATCCTGACGGGTGCCGGCGGCAACAAGATCGCGGTCATCAAAGTGGTCCGCGAAGTTGTTGCGGGGCTTGGGCTTAAGGAAGCCAAAGACTTGGTCGACAGTGCTCCGAAACCGCTTAAAGAAGGCGTTTCGAAGGACGAGGCCGAAGAGATCAAAACCAAGCTTACCGAAGCAGGCGCGACCGTCGAACTCAAGTAGCATTTGCGGAAGCCAACACGTTAGTAAGGGCGTAATGCTCGACATTGCGTATTACGCCCTTGCTTACGCGCCAAGCTTCTGCATCAAGAAAAGCTTGGAAACGCGCCTTCAATCGAACGCATCTTATTGCGGCAGGTTGAAGTATCGGTATTTAGCTGATAAGATTTAGAGTAAGCGAAGGAGTCGGAACTTTTATCGCGTGCTCATCTACATGATGCGAAACGCTTTGTTTTTATTGGTTTACAAGGTTTTCGCGGGGTTTTAAGGCGGTCTTTCTCGCAGAAAGTGGAGAGTCGGTGTCCCTTTTCGGCACGCTCGAAAAATTTATCTAACGTATGTTAGCTGCTTACTAAGCGGTCTGGGCAAACTTTACCCTCGACCGCATTTGCCGTCTTTTCTTGAAAATTTGGGAGTCTTAACTGATGGGGAATCCTAACAGTTATATATAGATAAATCAACAGGTTTTTTCCCGGTCTTTTTATACGAATATGATCAACAATCCGCTACAGACGAATGCACACGGACTCGGACGCCGGACAAGCCAGTCGCCGGAGCGCGTAGATTGTTCAAAGATCTACACGACCGCACAGATCCCGAATCTGATCGAGGTACAGCGCGAATCCTACGACCGGTTTCTCCAGATGGACCTGATCCCGGAGGAACGCGACCAGATCGGACTTCAATCGGTTTTCAAATCGATCTTTCCTGTCTCGGATTTCCGCGAAACGGCGACGCTGGAGTACGTCGAATTTCAGATCGGCAATTGGCAGTGCAAATGCGGAAACCTCGAAGGCCTCGAGCACCTTCGTGCTAATTGTAAGGAGTGCGGCTCGAAGATCAAGGTCGATCCGTTCAATCCGGCCGAAGTGCTTTGTAACAATTGCGGCACTTTTAACGCCGTTCGCCCAAAGCTTTGCCCGAACTGCGGCGAGCCAGTCGGCCTCAAACACAAGCACGACCAGCAGGAATGTCAGGAACGCGGAATGTCTTACAGCGTCCCGCTAAAGGTAAAAATTCGCCTGACTGTTTACGATAAGGACGCCGAGACCGGTACGTCGACGATACGTGACATCAAGGAAGAAGACGTATTCTTCGGCGAGATCCCGCTGATGACCGACAACGGCACGTTCATCATCAACGGCACCGAGCGCGTTATCGTTTCACAGCTTCACCGCTCGCCCGGCGTTTTCTTTAAGGGCGATCGTGACGAGTACTTAGCGAAAATCATTCCGTACCGCGGTTCGTGGGTCGAGTTCGAATACGACCAGAAAGGAATTCTTCACGCGCGTCTGGGCAAACGAAAGATTCTTGCGACGATCTTCCTGCGGGCTCTTGGCCTTTGGCTTTCGCCGCAGATCGATATGAAGACCGTCTCCGACAACATTCTTGAAGAGGTCGTCAAGGGAGCCGAGTTTTCCGACGCCGATATTTTGCGTCTTTTCTATACGGTCGATTCGGTCGCTATCGAGAAAGGCAAGCTTTTTGTCAAAGTCAAGCCGGACGGTGATACCAACCTTGCCGGAATGCGTGCCGAGCAGGACATCAAGGACAAAAAGGAAGAGGTCACGCGGATAGGCAAAAAGGTAACAAAATCCGCGATCGCCGAACTGAGAAAGCTGAAGATAGACAAGGTCGAAGTTTCGGTCAACGACTTTGAAGGCGCCTTTGCCTTGACCGATGTGGTCAATACCGAAACGGGCGAAGTCGTGATCGAATCGAACACCGAGATCCCGGCGGCAAAGCTTCAGCAGATTATTGAGGAAGGCGTCGAAGGATTCGAAGTTTTCTTCCCGAAAAACGATGTGATCGGCGAAGTAATCACCCTGACGCTCAAAAAGGACGCGATCTCGAAACCGGTCGATGCACTGCTTGAGATCTACCGCAAGATGCGCCCCGGCGATCCACCGACCGTTCCGACGGCATATCACCTGCTTGAGGGAATGTTCTTTGACGAACGCCGTTTCGATCTGTCGCGCGTCGGCCGTTTGAAGTTCAACATCAAAATGGGCCGTCCCGATAAGGACCGGATCAACGATCCGCTGCTTGCTCCGTCGGATTTTGTCGAGGTCGTGAATTACCTTCTTCATATGAAGAGGGACAGCGAGCATTATTCGCAGGACGATATCGATCATCTGGGTAACCGTCGCGTCCGCGCGGTGGGCGAGCTGCTTGAGAATCAATTCCGCATCGGCCTTGAACGCATGGAACGAGCGATCAAGGAAAAAATGTCCATTCAGCAGGACATGTTCACTACGATGCCGCGTGATCTGGTGAATGCAAAGCCGGTGACGGCGGCCGTCCGTGAATTCTTCGGTTCGTCACAGTTGTCGCAGTTCATGGACCAGACGAATCCTTTGAGCGAGATCACCCACAAGCGTCGTCTTTCGGCCCTTGGGCCAGGCGGTCTTTCGCGTGAGCGTGCCGGATTCGAGGTCCGCGACGTTCACCCGACGCACTACGGCCGCATCTGCCCGATCGAGACGCCGGAAGGCCCGAACATCGGCCTTATTTCGTCGCTCTCGTGCTTTGCCCGCATCAACGAGTTCGGCTTTATCGAATCGCCGTACCGCAAGGTCGAAGACGGCCGCGTGATCGAGTACGTGAAAATCCACAACGGCGGCGACACCAAGTTCAAGCCGAACGAGCACGCTCCGCAGGAAGATGTCGAGGCCGCGAACAGGAAACTCGCGAAAACCGGCGGCAAGCAGGCTGAATTTACGCCGTTTCCGTTCTATCTTACGGCGTGGGAAGAGGACCGTTATATCATCGGTCAGGCGAACATCGAGTTGGATACGAAAGGAAACATTGTTCCGGACCGTGTCTCGGCCCGTTCGGTCGGCGGCGAGTTTATTACCGCGGACCGCGGCGACATTCAGTACATGGACGTTTCACCGAAACAGCTTGTGTCGGTGGCCGCGTCGCTGATCCCGTTCCTGGAAAACGACGACGCCAACCGTGCCCTGATGGGATCGAACATGCAGCGTCAGTCGGTCCCGCTTCTTCGTGCCGAATCGCCTTATGTCGGCACCGGCATGGAAAAGATCGCCGCTCGGGACTCGGGCGCGGTCGTCATCGCGAAACGCAACGGTGTGGTCGATTACGTCGATTCGGAACGAATCATCGTCAAGGCCGATCATCAGGTCGACGGCACGATCTCGCGCGAGGTGACGGCGGATATCTATTCGCTGGTCAAGTTCAAGCGTTCGAACCAGAACACTTGTATCAACCAGCGTCCGATCGTCCAGGTCGGCGAACGCGTCACGAAGGGCCAGGTCATTGCCGACGGTCCGTGTACTGACCGCGGGGAGCTCGCCTTGGGCCGAAACGTGCTGGTGGCATTCATGCCCTGGCGCGGTTACAACTTTGAGGACGCCATTTTGGTTTCCGAGAAGCTGGTCAAGGAAGACTATTACACCTCGATCCATATCGAAGAGCTCGAAATCGAGGCCCGCGATACAAGGCTCGGCCCGGAAGAGATCACGCGGGACATCCCGAACATCGGCGAAAACATGCTTCGCGACTTGGAAGAATCGGGCATCATCAGTATCGGTGCACAGGTCAAGCCCGGTTCGATCCTCGTCGGAAAGGTAACGCCGAAG
>JABFSB010000166.1 GCA_013140875.1 Acidobacteriota bacterium | reverse complement strand
GGATCAAGGCCTTGCCGTTTCGCGAATGCGTCGTTAGCTTGACTCGCCCTCGGCAGAGAACAAAGACGCCTGTAGAAGGCTGTCCTTCAATAAACAAGCACGCACCTTTTGGATAGCTGCTAATGCTTTTGATCGATTCAAAACTCAGAAGCGTAGCCGCCGAGAAATTACAGAAAAAAGCACTGTCTCGCTGAGAGCAGTTATGGCAGCTTCTTGAGATTCTGGGTCCGATCGAGTCCCTCATAGGTCAATTGAATTTAAGCAGCGTCTATCCAGCAAGTGCGTCGACAGTTTTTCGGACGACTTCGACCGAGCAGTGGGCCCTTGCCGCCACAGCGGCCGATGTGCTGCCTAGCAAAAATCGTTCTACCTTGCTGCCGAATGCATTCGCACCTAGAAAAATACAATCCGCATTCCACCGCTCCGCCTCTTCAACTAAAACTTCTTTTGGATTGCCTGCGTGAATGTTGAGACCGCACCTGGCTTTGTCCGATTGGAGACTGGCGACGTCGTTTTCCGCTAATTTCTCCATCCATTCGCGTTCGGTTTCGTTGATCTCCTCGATCATGTGGGTAACCGGCGGAATGAATCGTCCGATTGCGGATGGAGTTACTTCTTCGGTTGCGGCGACGAGACGGATTTCACTTTCGGCGGGCCAGCAACGTTCCCTGAAGGCTGCAATGGCCGCCCGAGCTCCCTTTGAACCGTCGAACCCGATGATTACCCGAAGCGGGGACGGATCAACCTCGATTCGACCGCGAGCCACTCTGACGGAGCAGCGGGCTTCGGTTAGAACCTTTTGCGAGATGCTTCCGAGAAAGAAGCGGCTGACGGCGGAGCGTCCATTGGAACCAACAACGATAAGGTCGGGCTTGAATTCGTCCGACCGCGCAAGTATTTCCCACGCCGGTGACCCGTAAGTTGCGGCGGCCCCTATTTGCCACCGTGGAAGGATTCTTTGAATCCGCTGTCTCGCGTGCTTTGCCAATGTTTCCGCTTCAAAAACGGCCCGTTTATCTTTCTCATAGCGCTTTTCAATAATATTCTCCCATTCCGCATCCAGCTTGACGCCGGTGCCGTTTCCGTTTGTATCGGCCATACTTTCGGGTGGTGGGAGCCACACTTCAGCAACTGAGATGACAACCGCCTCTCCAGATTCAGGCAATCCGGCGCGTACAAGATCGTCAAGCGCCGCTTCGGCGCATTTTGATCCGTCATAGGCAACCAGCAGTTTCATTTCTCTTACGCCTCGTTGATCATTTTTCTTGTTAAACGACAATTACCGCCCTGTGTGCAACGCTTGTGCCAGCTAATAAATAAAGGCTCGTGGATATCAGCGTCGGCGGCACACGGAGAGCAGTGCGAGAAAATTCGCAGTGGTGTTAGAATTGGCTGGAATTTACACGGTTAGATTTGTTTGTTGATTCCTAGAAGTATGCGCGCGTGCGAAACGATACTGATTGTCGACGATGACCGCTTTGTTAGGATGGCCCTGGGCGAGGCCTTGCGTTCCTGGAACTATGAAACGGTCGAAGCGCAAAATGTGGCCGAGGCGTTGAAACTTTTTGAAGAGGAAGATCCCACGATCTCGCTGCTTGATATCGACTTACCGGACGGATCGGGCCTTGATGTTCTCAACGAAATTAAGGAAAAGAATCCGGATGCGATCGCGGTAATGATTACCGGAAGCATAGATGTGCCGAATGCCGTTGCCGCCCTTCGCGGCGGAGCTTATGACTTCATCGGTAAACCGGTGAAGCTCGAAGAGCTACGAATCACTTTAAGAAACGCGATCGAAACGAAAACGCTCCGGCGAGAGATCAAACGAACGCGGATGGAAAGATCGCGCGGTTTTAGTTTTTCGGAAATTATCGGCGAATCGGCAGCATTAAGACAATCGATCGAACTCGCCCGGCGCGTTGCGGCCTCGGATGTTTTGTCGATACTTCTTCACGGCGAGACAGGGACGGGAAAAGACCTTTTTGCCAAGGCGATCCACTACGCTTCCGAGAGGGCAAATGCGCCGTACCTAGCGATAAACTGCGCGGCGCTTCCAGCCACGCTGATCGAGTCAGAACTTTTCGGTTACGAAAAGGGCGCGTTTACCGATGCCAAGCAGCGAAAAGAAGGATTGTTCGAGCAAGCTCAAGGCGGCACCATCTTTCTGGACGAGATCGGAGAATTGGAGCTTTCACTTCAGGCCAAGCTCTTGAGAGTGCTTGAAGAGAATTGCTTTCGCCGGGTTGGAGGATTGAAAGATATTCCTCTCGACGTCAGAATCATCGCCGCTTCGAACAAGGATTTAAAGAAGTCCAGCGAAGTGGGAAATTTTCGCCTCGACCTGTATTTCAGATTATCCGTCATTCAGATCGACATCCCTCCGCTGCGAGATCGCGGCGAAGACGTCATATTGCTGACTCAGCATTATATCGACCGGGCAAACCAAAAGCGGCGCGGTCAGACCCTGAAAGGATTGTCGCCGGAAGTCGCGAGAGCTTTCAGAAATTACAGATGGACGGGAAACGTCCGCGAGCTGCGAAATGTAATCGAGAGAGCGTCTATTCTTGAGGATGGCGACGAAGTTTCCATGATGCATCTGCCTGCGGACCTTGCGGGTGGGAATTTTCATATTGACGGCGCCGCCTCTAGCGGGATCGTTCTTCCCACAACCGGAATTGCTCTCGAAACGGTTGAGAACGAGCTTGCAAAACAGGCAATGAACAGGACGGGCGGAAACTTAACTCAAGCCGCCAAACTCCTTGATATCTCCCGCGACCAATTGCGTTATAAATTGAAGAAGTCGGGCGACTATGGATCCGCGACAGCCGACAAATCGTGAAGTCGATGAAAAACGGCAGCACAGTTAAAAAGGCAAAGGCCAAAGCTCAGGAAAAACACGGTTTGCCGAAAGAGCTTGCAGATCTAAAGTTTGCGCTCGATCAGGCCGCTATCGTCGCCACAACCGACCAGACCGGCCGCATCACATACATCAACGACAAGTTTTGTGAGATATCGAAATATAGTCGGGAAGAATTGCTGGGACAGGATCACAGGATAATAAACTCTGGTTACCATCCGAAAGAATTCATCCGCAGCATCTGGACGACGATCGCAAACGGAAAAGTTTGGCGGGGCGAGCTTCGCAACCGCGCAAAAGACGGGTCTATTTACTGGGTTGATACGACGATAGTTCCGTTTGTCGATGAAAACGGCAAGCCGTTTCAGTACACAGCGATTCGTTATGAGATAACCGAACGCAAATTGGCCGAAGAGCGTATCCATCAGCAAGCTTCACTGCTCGATCAGGCCCAGGACGCGATTCTTGTCTGCGACCTCAAGCACCAAATACTTTATTGGAACAAGGGGGCCGAGAAAATCTATGGCTGGCCGCTTGAAGAAGTGCTGGGGCGAAGCATCGATGATGTTCTTCCCCCGGCCGATGGTAAGCCGGGGCAGCCGCAGGCCGCCTTCGAAATGGATGAGTGGAACGCGGAAGTCCGGCACACGACCAAGAGCGGTCAACCCATCACCGTCGTAAGCCGCTGGACCTTTGTCAGAAATGAACAGCAGCGGCCGGACTACATTCTGATCACAAACACCGACATAACCGAGCAAAGACGAAGCGAGGAGCATCTGCTTAGGGCTCAGAGAATGGAATCGATCGGCACGCTTGCCGGAGGCATCGCTCACGATTTGAATAATATTCTCTCGCCTATTTTGATGTCGGTCGAGATGCTTCAGATCAATGCCCCTGATAGCGAGACGGCGAGGTGGCTGGCAATGATCCGCGAGAATGCCGAGCGCGGAGCCGATCTCGTGAAACAGGTGTTGACCTTTGCCCGCGGAATGGACGGCGAGCGTGTTTCGGTGCAGGTCAAGCATATCCTCAAAGACCTGGTAGCCGTCCTTAACGAGACACTTTCGAAATCTATTCAGGTCAAATTCGACATTGCTACGGACCTGCGGCCGATCTCGGCGGATCCGACGCAGATTCACCAGGTGCTGATGAATATTTGTCTGAACGCCCGTGACGCGATGACGGCCGGCGGGACCTTACGTTTGACGGCTGAAAACGTCGACGTCGATGAGAATTATGCCCGTATAAATCCCGATGCGGGGAAAGGCGCCCACATTCTCGTCGTCGTTGAAGACAACGGGGTTGGAATGAATGCCGACGTAGTCCAGCGCATTTTCGACCCGTTCTTTACTACCAAGGAGCTCGGGAAAGGGACGGGATTGGGCCTTTCGACTGCAATTACGATCGTAAAAAGCCACGGCGGTTTTCTCAATGTTTACAGCGAACCCGGAAAGGGTTCGCGGTTCTCGGTATATCTTCCGGGGATAGAAACGGATTCGGAAGCGGCGGCTGGAGAGATCATTTCCAGTTACCCGATCGGAAATGGTGAGCTGGTACTGGTCGTCGACGATGAAGACAACATCCGCGAGATCACCAAAGCTACATTGGAGAAATTCGGTTATCGAGCCGTAACGGCGACCGACGGCACCGATGCCATCGGTATTTTCGCTCAAAATTCAGGCGAGATCGCCGCCATCCTGACGGATATGGCAATGCCGTATTTGGACGGGCCCGGCACTATCCGAGCCGTTAGACGCATCAGTCCGGCAATAAAGGTCGTCGCGATGAGCGGTCTTATGAGTGTTGAGCAAACAGCGGAACTGGAACCGCTAGGCGTCAACGCATTTTTGACGAAACCCTTTACCGCCGAAAAACTCTTATCAACGCTTGCCGCTATTCTGAGCGAAAAATAACGCTTTCCGGGAACGCGATATTTTTCATCTCGAACCGTGAGATTCTTCACGTCTTCCTCCTGCCCGCGGATCCGCGAGGCTACCGCAATGCCGTAAGCTCGGCGGGTACAACTCTTTAGACATTGCATAAGGATTGAGGCACGTGGCTTGCCATTCGCCTGAGCGCAGGGAACGGGCGTGACGACCTTTGCCGGTAATGGCGCCAAGGCTCCAAGCATCGCATATGGGTGATAAGCAAGTTTCAATGGAGTCGGACGAAGGCCGGATGAGGCAGTTTACAAGGGCTGTGCTTAACGACTTGCAGGCCCTGGAAAAAATGCTTGCCGTCGGACAATTCGAAGACGGCGTTTTGCGGATCGGGGCCGAGCAGGAAATGTTCCTGGTCGATTCTTCTATGCATCCGGCTCCGATCGTTTTGCAGATCCTGGAAAAGGCCGCGGACGTTCGCCTGACCACTGAGATCGGGCGATTCAATATCGAAGCCAATTTAACGCCGCTCGATTTTTCGGGTAACTGCCTGAGTGCTTGGAAAATGAATTGAA
>JABFSB010000489.1 GCA_013140875.1 Acidobacteriota bacterium | reverse complement strand
ACATAAGCTAACAATCCGTCCTCTTTTTTTGTCAGAAAAAGAATTTTATTTTCTTGATTGGAAGAAAACTTCTCGCCTCCGACTGACGAGAGATCGGAACCGCAAATTGCTCTCCCCCATCCTTCGGCAGAAAAGAATTTTTATCTAGGCGTGTTATAATAAATTTACCAATCGAGTTCTCCACATCCCCGAAATAAAGATCACCAAAGCATCCCCGCAACTGTGTAGCGAGTCGTGTCCTCGCTACATCACGACGTGTAGCCAGTAGTGTCCTGGACGTGTAGTGAGTCGTGCCCTGGACGTGTAGTGAGTAGTGTCCAAATGTGTAGTCAGTAGTGTCCCAAACGTGCGGATTGCACCATAAACATTGGCTGATCGCGAAACAGAATTAAGAAGAACTTAAGTTTAAGAACAACAACAAGTAAGGCGATCAATCCGAAGGGACTTTCGGAGTCGGGGCCGAAATTGTTGTTGCAGATAATTTTCTAAAATCAAAATGGCGGTCGAATTGATCCCTCTAAAACCAGACCAGCACAAAGTAACTTTTGTGCCAAAGACGACAACCGACTTGCCGTTCTTCAATCTGACCTATCGTCGAAAAGATATTCCAAAGGCAGTGAAGTATGAAGGCATCGATCCGGCCGGGCATCCGATAAGTTGGCAGGTGTTTCATAACACCAATGAAGAAGTCGGACCGGCCGGAGTAGAGGCGCATGAGGTTTGGTATCTGCTTATCAAACCGGCCATCGACTCGAAGCGAAAAGCTGACGGAACAATTCCGCAGATCATTCCGCTTGGCGGAATGCGTCATTGTCTGAGAATGGTTGGTTGGAGCGAAGGCGGTCATCAGGCACGCGAACTGATCAAGTGTCTGACACAGATTGCGTTTGCCGGCTGCGTTGCCGATCTATGGTTTCCGACCGGCGAGATCGACGAAGACGGAAAAGAAAAATTCCTCCAGATTAAATCTCGCTTTTCGAGAATGTCAGTTTACGCGATAGGGGAGCATCACTTAACCGCCGAGGAACTTAAAGACCAGCAATTCGAATTCGATCTTGAGGATCAACTTTATATCCGCCTCGATCCGATTGAAGTTCAGATGCAGCAGCTTCAAGCACAGCAACATCGTCTGATCGACAACGAGTACATGTTTTCGGTAAAGCCGATTGCCCGACGATGGTATGAACTTCTCGCGGGGAAGATATACGGAACCCTAAAATACAACGCACCATTCTTTGAAATAAAATATTCCTGGTACATCAAGCATCATCACACGCTCAAGAAGTTCAACAACCTAAAGCGAGTGACTGCTCAAATGAACCGAGTTGTCCAGGACCATCTCGACTCGGGTTTTCTAACCAGAGTCGAATACCGGAAGTTCAAGGAGCCGGATCAGGAGTTGGACTTTTCGATCCGTTACTTCGTCGGTGCAGCGGCTAAGAGTTCTATCAATCGGATTCAGGGTCACATATCAAACCGGCGAAAAAAAGAGGTCGCCGGACCCGTTTCGGTAAAGGAATCTCAAAACGCAAAAAATGACCAAATCAGCGGCGTTAGAAGCGAGGATGGTATCGAAGTACCCTTAGAGGCAAAAGTCGTCTCTGAGGCACTGAATTTTGACGCTCAAGAGAAAGCAGAAGAGAGGAGAGCCGTCGAACTGGCGATTACGACCCTTGAAACCCATTTGTTACCCCGACAGCGAGAATTGCTGACCCTGATGACCGTCGATTTCATGATCACGGAATCCAGAGCCTATGAGCTTCTGATGGAGTACCCGGTTTACCGCGTAGACCTCCAAGTTCAAGCCTTTGAATGGCGAACGACCGGCATCTCAAACAAGGCAGGCTTTCTAATCAATGCGATCGAACAGAATTACGCGTTACCCGACAAGTTCCGCGACCACCTCAGAGCCATCGAGTTCGAAAAGGAACAAACCGCCCGACAAGAACGTGAAGAAGAACTTCGCAGCCAAAAAGAAATCTTGATTGCCGCGTGTGCGATCTGTGACCAAAACGGCAACCGCAATATCAAGCTTCCCGAGGACCCGAACTACAAAGCTGTTCACCAGTGCAGTCACGATCCAGCTATCGAATCGACCTTTGAAGACTGGATCATGTGAAATGGATCAACCAACTCTAAGATGATTCGCGACCAAAAAGAGCAGGGGATACCCGCTCTTTTTGTTTCCAGAGATTAAATCTTAGATGTGAACCCGCACATACAATACGACCATATAGTATGTGTAACTAACCGCTCTAAAACGCACCTATACTTGCTCCGACCTTGCCAGCTTACCGCAGGCTACCCTTGTCGCCTCACCGCTCGATAGGATTAGATCACCTCTAATCCTAATCTGACCGATACCACGTTGAACTAATTCAACGTGGTCGAGCGTGGCGACTTCGCTTTTGCCCGAGAAACCCTCGGGCAAACCGGTAAAGCAAAACCTGCTTTACCGGCCGCTTCGGGTTTCGGTTCGCTATCACCGCTCTCCTCAACCTGCGTCAAGGGTAGCCTGCGCTCACGTTAACCACTTGCTTAGGCAAGGTCGGGAAAAGACCGATCCAACTTTCCGCTCGACTGGGAAGTTTTCGAAGTTTTAGAGAATGAAGTGAGTTGGACTTTTACCTGCCAAATAGCCTTCCGAAATATTCTGGGCCGGATTGGCTTTCACTCTTAGTTAGCTCAATCGGAAACCGCGCTTCAAATTTCTGATCGGTCAATTGGATTGAATTCATCTTGTCCTGGGTGTAAGTACGGATTCCTTCACCACCACTACGGCCGCCTTGGATACAATAGCCGTAGAAATACTCTCTTCCAACGCCGTCCTTCCGAACCTTATACACGAGGGAGTACGGCTCCACCAATCTCGATAAACCATCATAGTGGATTTGTAAGAGAGTCTGAGTTCTTCCAGCTTCCATAATCAAGTTCCGCTGCTCGGACGAATAATGGCTGAGATAGCCCGGTCTAAAGATACCTCCCGCAGTTCCCCTCGACTCACCGCTCAAAAGCCCAAAAAGACTTTCGATAATATTGCGGAACTGTTCTTCAGCAGTATCGAACGAAATTAGAGATGCTCGTGGGCGAACCAGATATTTCTCCCAAAAGTTCTTAAATGTATTGAAGGGAATACCAAGTAGAAGATCACGAGCAACCCCGGGACTTCCTTCGTAAATTGTCTTCCTAAGAAAGGTCTGTAGAACCTGTAGACGGTTTACCGGTAAGGCGTTTTGAAAGAAGACACTGTAGATAAAATCGTAAAGGTCCGGTGAATGCACTCTCTGTATTAAAGCAAGGAGTTTCGATGCTAGCAATTCTTCTAATTGATGACAGGCAACATTTCCAACGCAAGCCTCCGCGTCGGAATAATCGTGAAGTATTTCCCGCTGTTGAATAGGAAGAAATATTCGATCGAATTCTGTTACATCTAGCTTTGCTTTGAGATCGACATGTTCATCGCCGAAAAAGCTGCGAAAGTACAACCTGGCTTCGAAAGCTCTGATTTCCTTATCCACACGCTTTGGTTGGACGCGGTTCTCGTCTATGGCAAAAGTTACACCAGTATTATCGTTAACGTACTGACAAACCTGATTGAGCTCATTGTGAATTAACGTAGGATCAATTTCTGCTTGAACCGAAAAATCAAGGTCGCCGGAATAGCGAGCGTCCGCAAAGTAAGCTTTTCGGAAAGCATTGCCTCCTTTGAGAATTAGCGAAGAACTTAAAGTCGGCGAAATATGGAAGATGCCGGACAGTAGCCAGCCAAATACATAATCACGTTGAACGTTCGAAGTGCTTACCTCTAACTCAATTGCTTTTTGTTTTATCTCGTCATCTGAAATCATGATTTGCTCGGAAACTTTATGCCAAAAGCTTGTGTCAAGAATCTTTTGACATCATGAAAAAACGCCTCAAGATCCTCGTCGGGAACTGTCGCGTCCGCCTTGCTGTGGACGAAATTATTTCTGCGGTTATAGTTATAGCGAAATCTTCCCCAAATAGGGTCGCCCGTCAAAACCATTTTCTCGGTCTCGTCTTGAAGTTTATCGCGGGTAAGGCCTTTTAGTCGGCCTTCATTTATGGAGCCTGGATCCTCGTTAACAAGACTCTCTTTACACGCAATTTCTACCGTACTATCCAAAAGAATAAATGCAATCCGATTCCTTTGTGACAAGAGTTTCAGTTTCGCGATACTTTCCGCTGCGAGAACGGTTTCGTACAGCCCGCGAATATACGGCTTTCTATGTGCTAAGGCTTTATTGGCCGAGACAATTGTCTCCTTTGAATCAATCCTGGTTCGCGGTGGCGACGGCAAGCGGTTTTTTATCGATTCGCTTGCTGGTAGTTGCTCCTCAAGAATTTTACCGGAATCAAATGGTTCAACTTTGTCAGCGAAATCCGGTTTTAACGCTTTGCTCCACTTAGTTGCGTTGGTGGCGGCGCTAATGATGTCTTCACGAATTGTTCGGAAAATCGGATGGCCATAATAAATTCCATCTTTTCTGCTCGTCCACGGCATCTGTCGGGCAGGTCCGTTGAGCTCGACAATTACACGGGCAAGATTCATGTTGTGGTGATCAATTCCGACTAAGCCGCTAACGAATCCTACTTCCGCGGAACGCAGGGCACGGGCGATCAGCCTGCGATTGCAGTAGATAAAGACTCCATAATCTCCACCAAGTGTTCTTTCCTCAAGGGTCAGTCCGCTAGTTAGGATTACGTTTACTCTTTCATGCGAGGCTCCGTAACTTTTTTTGTAGCAATAAGGTGAATAACCCTTCGGATACGCCCATTGGTTGAAGAAGCGAGGCTCGATTTGCTCGTCGTCCACAACGAGCCATATATTTTCATGCTCCAAATAATATGCATATGTAACGGCAAGATGAGCCTTGAAGTCCTCGACCGTCTCCGCCTCGAGCTTAACGCGAAGTTTGGTAAGCTCAATCAAAGTGGAGTCTGCTGATATATCCTCAACTTCATACGCTGGCAGATGCCAATCGCTCGACGCATCTTGTATCCATTCATCGTCATAATCTATACGGTGTGTTCCTGAATCACTCCAACGAGTAGTTATGCGAATTCGCTCGGCCAGCGCCACAACTGATCTCTTACTTCCGACGCCAAAGACACCGATTGGATCCGGAACATTAGTCGGTGATGCTGTAAGCATCCCTTAAAATAGTACCAGACAAGAGGAGAGTTTCCGGTCAGAATAGGAAGGAGAAGGAGGACCGGAAGAATGACGAGATCGAAGTTTAGTGAGACGCAGATCATAGGGGCATTGAAGCAGGTAGAGAGCGGAAGGAGGG
>JABFSB010000393.1 GCA_013140875.1 Acidobacteriota bacterium | reverse complement strand
GTCCGACAGATCGACAACTCTTGTCGAAAGCAAACGAGGAAAGCGTTCCGCCGTCAGCTTTATGTGCGGATATAGCGGCTCGTCCTCGATCGGGAAATTGTATCTATGAACTTTGGCCATCGGACGGATTCTGAAACGAGTCGAGCATCGCAAAGATAGTTTCTAGCGCATCGGCTTGTTCGATTGTCTTGTCGTCCCGCCAACGCAAAATACGCGGAAAGCGGACGGCGACGCCTGATTTATGGCGGCTCGAACGCTGCAAGGCCTCGAAACCGATCTTGAACACGAGCTGCGGTTTGACGCTTCTGACCGGCCCGAACGTTTCGACCGTATTGTCGCGAACGTAACGGTCTACCTTTCTGATCTCGGCATCAGTCAAACCGGAATATGCCTTTGCGAACGGGACCAGATCGCTTCCCTTCCAAACGGCGAAGGTGTAATCGGTAAAAAGATTTGCACGCTTGCCGGTACCTTTTTGGGCGTATATCAGTACCGCGTCTATGGTAAGCGGATCGATCTTCCATTTCCACCAATCGCCGCGATGTCGGCCGGTGCGATATGGCGAATCGAGCCGTTTGAGCATAAAGCCTTCGACCCCGAGCGTGCGGCTCCTTTCTCTTATCTTCGAAAGGCCGTCCCAATCCGCCGCATCGACCGATTCTGTGACCCGGAACGCGCCGTTTATTTTATCTGCCAAACCGGACAACAAACTCTCCAACATCTCACGCCGCGATCTGAAATCCGTCGCACGCAAATCCTCGCCGGTAAATTCGAGCAGGTCATATGCCTGCAAGATCACCGGCACTTCGGCCAAAATCTTCGCCGAAAGATTCTTGCGTCCGATGCGTTTTTGAAGCTCGGTAAACGGCAAAACTTTATCGTCGAGCCACGGCAATATTTCGCCGTCGATCACCGTGCCGTCCGGCAGTTCGCCGGCCGCGTGCGCAATCTCGGGAAAACGCTCGGTGATCAAATCTTCGCCGCGTGACCAGATAAAAACCTCGCCGCTTCGCTTGATCACCTGTGCCCGGATTCCGTCCCACTTCCATTCAGCTTGCCAATCGGAAACCGGCCCAAGATCCTCGATAGGAAAATCGGCTTGGTGCGCTAGATGAAACGGATAGGGACGCGCGATCGGCGCTTCGTCTTCATCGACACTCGGGTCGATCAGCTTATTGAAGAATTCCGGCGTCGGTTCCCATTCGCCCATCGCCCGGTGAGCGAGAATGTCCGGCGGTAGTTCCGATATCTGTGAAAGAGCACGCAGCACAAGCTGCTGCGAAACACCAACGCGAAAGCTGCCGGAGATAAGCTTGTTGTAAACCAGCCGCTGCGAATAATTCATCCGCGACCACGCATCGATCACGGCCTGTTTTTGAGTTTCTTCCGGCGAGGTCCGAAGCGGGAGCAGTTTTACCTCGACAAGCTGATGAAGCGGCGTCTCATCGACCGTCGCGTTGTTCGGCAGCAGCAAAGCGATCGTCTCGGCCGTGTCGCCGACCGTGTCGCGCGATTCCATGAACAGCCATTCAGGAACTCCCGCCTGCTCGATCGCCCATTCACGCAGTTTCTTGGAAGGCACTATCTGACGCGGCTTTCTTCCCGACAAAAAATAAAACGCCCACGCCGCATCCTCGGCCGTCGCGTTCGCGAAGTAGAACCGAAGCGCGTCGATCTTTTCGTTCGTTTTATTTGTCTGGTCGAGCTCGACGTAAAGCTCGGTAAAAGGTTTCATCGCCAAAAGATGGTGAGTCGGGGCAAAAGAAATATTATCCACAGATGGACACAGATAAACACAGATCAAAAATTTTCCATGCTAGCTAACCCCTTCTTCATTGGCGGCAATGCCTTCCTCCGCCACATCGCCGACAAACTGCGTTTTTAACGGCACCGCGTTCTGCCCGTTTTCGTTGAGCCAGCGGACGACCTCTTCGCCAAAGCCGTGGGTGACATAAATGGTCTCAGCCTCGGCCGAAGCGATCGCTTGGAGCAGTTCGGGCCAGTCGGCGTGGTCGGACAAAACGAATCCACGGTCCACGGCCCGCTGCCGTCTCGCACCGCGGACCATCATCCAGCCCGACGCAAATCCGGTCGAGTGCGACCCGAAACGGCGAAGCCAGCCGACCGACTGTTGAGCGGACGGCGGTGCGACGACGAGCGATCCGACGAAGTCCTTTTTGCTTTCGACCGAACCGACATATGTAGTCGTCGGCATATCGACGCCATGTTCGCGGTAAGCCTGCGTCAACCGTTCGACCGCACCATGCGTGAATATCGGCCCGATCGCGCGGTCGATGCCGTTCATAACACGTTGAGATTTGCCTAGTGAATAAGCAAATATCACCGACGCCTTTCCTTTTTCACGATTCCGTCGCCACCACGAATTTATCTCGTCGAAAATAAACTCGGTCGGCTGCCAGCGATAGATCGGAAGGCCGAATGTCGCTTCGGTCACGAAATGCTGGCACTTGACCGGCTCGAACGGCGCACACGTCGCGTCGGGCATCAACTTGTAATCGCCCGAGATCACCCAGATCTCGCCACCGTACTCGACTCGTACCTGAGACGACCCGAGAACGTGCCCCGCCGGGTGAAACGAGACCTTCACACCGTTCATCACCGCCGTTTCGCCGTATTTTTGGGTCGAAATATCGGCCTCGTCTCCGAGACGGATGCGCGAAAGCCGCTCGCCCTCGGCCGGAACGAGGTAGTGCTCATTTCCTCGATAAGTATGATCGGCGTGAGCGTGTGTCAGCACTGCGCGTTTCACCGGCTTCCACGGATCGACGTAAAAATCACCCTTTTCACAAAAGAGCCCGCTGGACGTAAGCGTGATGAGGCCGTCCTTTCGCATACGCCTTATCATACTTTATCGACTGCAAAAAGCCCGCAACCTGCAAAAGCCCGCACGCAGTAAGGGCGATATACCACCGTCAGTATATCGCCCTTACTGCGTGCGGGCTTTTGCATCAAAAAGAACTAACCCTTTGCTTCGCCGCGGAGCGTCAGCATTAGCTTCCGGTTTTTATACAAAAACAATCGTCCGTCGCGGATCTCGAAGCGGTTCGCTGAACGCAGGCCGTCGAAGAATTCGCGTTCCACGGCTATCTTTCCGTCCTCGACGCAGGCCCGCATCGTTGAGATAACGTCGCTGATCTCGATCTTCGATCCGCGCGTTTTATAGCTGCCGCCAAAGACGTTGCAGCCGGAGTTTCCACCAACGCTGTCCTTCGCCGCGTCAAAGTTCAGGAACACGCCTTTGATCGGCACAAAATACTGGCGTCCGAGAATCGACTCGAGGACCCATTTGCGGTCCTCAAGCTGAACGCGTGCCGGCGGAAGCGGCACCGGGGCCTGCTTCACCAGCCGCTTAAATCGCAGGATCGTGCGGCCGTTGCGGTCGAAAACGTAAAGGACGTTGCCGTTCTGTGCATATTTATCGGCCTTTTCGAGTGCATTAAGAAACGCCGTCTCCGACACGTTTCCTGCCATGAGCTTGCACATCATCTTGGTAGTGCCGATGTTTGAAAAATCAATCCGCCGATCGGTGACCTCGACCGAGCCGAACATGCGATTGCAGCCGGTGCTTCCGGTAAATCGATCGCTGTTTCGTTCGATTTCAAAATACGCGATCGAACTGGTCACTTCCCGGCCGTTCGCATAGGTAAGCGTCCACTGTTTGCCGTCAATATCTGATTTTGCTAAAACTCCGGTTACACCGAGCGTTATTATTGCGATAGTAAGTAATATTCCCTTCATGTTCGTTCCCCCTGTTCACTCATTTCGAATTGCGACGGAGTAGTCTCCGTCATACTTGTTAGAACGAGATTCGACAGTTCCGCTTGCAACACTTCTTGGCGCCCTTTGCGTTAAGAAATTTTTTCTAACGCAGAGGGCGCCGAGAAAGACGCGGAGTTCGCCGAAGAAGAAACAAAAAATATTCACACAAAGCTTATAAATCGTTTATCATTCTGCCGTTCGCCTGTTTAGAAAATGTGCAACAAAATCGGCTCATTCTTGCATCATTATTCCGGTAATCGACCGTGGTTTCGTTTGGAGGGGAAAATGCTCACAGTAATTCGACCGATATTGGCCTTTGGGCTTGTTTTCGCTATGTCCTTGTCGGCATCTGCGGATACGCTTCGGCTAAAGGACGGCAGCATTATCAAAGGCCGTATAACAACTTTCGGCCAGGGCAAATTCACGATCGTCGTTGGCGAAGGCGGCAGCCGGCAGCGTCAAATGACGTTCGACGCGTCCGAGGTCGAGTCGATCCAGTTCGATTCCGCAGGGAGCGGCAGTTCCGTTGCCGTGCGTGAAACTCAGCCCAAGAAAGAACCTCAGTTCGTCGAAACTTCGGCTCCGCCAAAGAGCATTCCGCGGGTTGTCACGACTGATAATACGCGACCTTCCACCGTTGCCAAACCGGTCCCGGTCAAAGAAGTTCCGCAGCCGAAGATCATGGAACCGGCCGGCAATTCAGACCGTAAACCGCTTGAAGTCTCGGTCAAAGTGCAGGCCGATAACTCTTCGAACGGATGGACGAATTCCGGCTGGGTCGTAAAAAAAGGCCAAAAAATACGGATCGTCGGCGACGGCAGCATATCCCTCGGCAAGGGAAAGTCGACCGGGCCTTCCGGGTTGTATGACCTTGAAGACACGACGAAGCTTCTAAAAAGCGTCCCGACCGGCGCCCTGATCGCCGTGATCGGCGACGACAATAACGAATTTATATACGTCGGCACCGAACGCACTTTCACTGCATCGAGAGACGGAGCGCTATTCCTCGGCGTCAACGAAGGAAACCTCGACGACAATTCCGGAGCCTTCGACGTTCGCATAGAGATCGAACCCGCATAAGAACGATCAAATTCTTCTTTGTGGTCTTTGTGTCTTCCTTTGTGCTCTTTCGTGTCAACGTTTCTTATTGACACAAAAGGCCACGGAGAAGCTGAGACCCCAAAATTCCTTGATTATTACCAACCAAAAGGCCACAATTGGAATCGAATCTTCTAATACCTCGGCCTTTTTGGAGTAATATGCACAATCTGTTCGCGCGTACCGCCTCACTGCTGTTCATTTTCTCGATACTTCTGGGAGCATTGGCCCCGCTTGCTTCCGCGCAATCGAAGCCGCAGCGTGTCGAGCCAAAAGGCAACGACAAGAAAAACCAGCGCCCGAAACCTAGAACCGCCGAGGAACTAAAAGCCGAAGAAGAAGAGAAAAAGCGTTACGAAGAAGAAAAGAACGCGATACCGGACGAAGGCATTATCGCGGTCGACACCAATATCGTAAACGTCGACGCGGTGGTATACAACAA